>JADFKH010000076.1 GCA_022565025.1 Pseudomonadota bacterium | reverse complement strand
TGACGATCAGTCCAGCGTCAATCACGGCATATGAATGTTGCAAAGCGATGGTGCCGTTGGTCTGCTCAATTCGCAGTTGCATCAACACCCCAACATAGGCAGTCAGGTTTTTGAACCGTGCAAATCCGATACCCCATCCATTCCCGTCGCCGCCCGGCGGGCGTTGCGACCATGCAGAAACATCACGCAGCTTGTTCAAAACGGCAATTGCACGCGGGTCGCTCAGCTGGGCAATGCGATATTCAAAAGGATCGGATGCGCTGTGGACAGCCAGTTCATCCATAAAGGACTCAATGGCAAAAATATTGGCATACGCACCCAGGCTCCGCAACGCCGATACCCTCAAAGGCATCTCGGTGACCAGATGTTTGTTCACTTTGATATTTGCAAAATCATACAGCGGCACGGAATTGCGGTCACCGCCACCCGCTGGCTGCGGAATGGAGCGTGCCGGTGGTGGCGCTATCGGGTTTTCCCGGTGCTGAGCTTGAATCAGGTTCCCGGCACCATTTGCCCCTGCCGGCCGGGTCGTGTGGGGGCAACTCCACAGATCATATTGCCAGTCAACAATGTGTCCGGCAGAATTCAGTCCCGCTTTGATATCGATCGCCATCGCCGATCCATAGGGCTCCCAGCCGAATTCATCGGCCCGGGACCACTGCAGCCTGATCGGGCGGCCTGGATACTGCATCGCGATTGCAGCGGCGTCACAGGCGGCATCGTCAGCGCCGTTATGGCCATAACACCCTGCTGCCTCCATGTAGATGCAGTGGACCAGGCTCTGGTCCAGCCCCACCACCTGTGCGATCGCGCCCCTCAATGGATACATGCCTTGGCCGTGACTCCAGATGGTCAGGCCGTCTTCTGCTTTCAGCGCGATGGCGGCCGACGGTGAAATCGAGGCGTGAGCCTGAAAGGCCCGGTTGAAGCTGCCGGTCACGGTTTTGACTACTTTTCCAGCCAGCTCACTGTGGCGTTCAAAAACCGGATACAGCTCTGATTTGGTAGACTTCAGCCACCGACGCAGTTGATCCGAATCGGGGAGATCTTCCGGCAGCTGCCAGCGGGCTGATTGACGCAACTGATCAGCAGCCAGGTCGGCTTGGCGTTCACGCTCGGCGACCACGGCAAGAAATGAGCCATCGCGCACCACCTTGAGAACTCCCTGCATGCTGCTCGCAATTTTTGTGTCAATGCTCAAGAGTCGCGCCCGATGCGCCGGTGGGCGCACGACCCGTGCATGCACCATGCCAGGGAGTCTGAGGTCCACCAGGAAGGCTGCCTCGCCAAAGACCTTCCCGGGGATATCAAGTCTGGGCACAGATTGTCCGACGATACGGTAGTGCTCCGGCGATTTGGTCTGACCCTCATCCGGCACTGCCGCATTGAAGTTCCGTCCCTCCAGAAGTTTCCAGTAGTCAAGCCCCGTCGCCCTGCCAGCGTTGAGGATATGACCATCCTCGACAGTGAGTAATTGACTGGAAACGTTCAGGCTTGCAGCCGCCAGGTCAAGCAGAATACGTTTTGCCTCGGCTGCGGCAGTCCGGATGGCGCTGCCACTGTGCATAATGGAAATGCTGCTGAAAGTGTATGACTCATCCGGTGAGTGTGCGGTGTCTACCGTGGCCATCTGTATACGCGCCATTTCGACATCCAGTTCTTCTGCGGCTATCTGGGCTAATGCAGTGCCGATACCCTGTCCGAGCTCGACCTTGCCGACCGAAATTCTGACTTTGCCACCAGCCTCCACCCGTATCCAGGTATCCAGCGCATCGTTCCCGCCCAATCCAGTTCGCTGAGCCGCTGCGATCTCTCCAGTTATCACGCCTGCGGCAGGAAGTACGAAATAAATGAGCAGCGCCCCTGAGCTGTGAAGAAATTGCCGTCGCGTCGTTTTCACGATTTATTTCCTGCAAGCGTGTCTGCAGCCCTTTGCACCGCCCGCACGATGCGCGGATGAGCCCCACAACGACACAGGTTCCCGGCCAGGGCCTGGCGGATTTCAGTCTTGCTCGGACGGCCGTTGGTGGCAAGCAATGCCGCAGCAGTGATGATCATGCCGTTGGCGCAATATCCACACTGCATGGCCTGCTCCGCAATGAAAGCGGATTGCAGAGGGTGTGGGTTGGTGGCTGATCCAAGGCCCTCCAGAGTGGTGACTTTGCGTCCGGCAATAGCCGACACGGGTGTCACACACGAGCGTGTAGAGCGGCCCTCAACAAGTACTGAACATGCGCCACATTGCGCCAGGCCACAGCCAAATTTGGGCCCATTGAGTTCGAGATCATTGCGCAGTGCTTCAAGCAGGGGTGTCTCTGGTTCGATATCCAGGCTGACCGGCTGGCCATTGAGAGTAAATTCAATCATGGGCTCAAACCACCTGCAGCGAAGCCAAAAAGAAGCACTATAGTACTAGTACTCCTTAATCAACTGGAGGAGACCTAGCTTATTCCGTCATCAACCTCGATGTTTTCCGAAACCAATTTCATGCCTGAAGCTTCCGCCTGCAATTCCAGCAGGATGCCGAAGTCATTTTCCGTATGACCGGCGTCAATGGCCTGCTGTACCACCTCTCGTGTGGCAGCAGCTACGGGCAAGGGCACCCCCAGTTCTTTTCCCGCGGACAATCCAAGGTCCATGTCTTTGCATAATAAAGGCGTGGTAAACGTCGGTGTCCAGTCGAGGTTCACAAACGCCGGTGTTTTATAGCGCGTGAAGATCGATCCCATGACACTGTTATTGATAAAATCCAGCAAAGCATGGCGGGGTACACCACGTTTTTCAGCCAGTACTGTGATTTCCGCCAGACTTTGTGTCACCACACC
Source organism: Pseudomonadota bacterium (assembly GCA_022565025.1). Taxonomy (GTDB): domain Bacteria; phylum Pseudomonadota; class Gammaproteobacteria; order Xanthomonadales; family SZUA-36; genus JAJRRA01. The sequence goes on along the minus strand of JADFKH010000076.1, from coordinate 9,561 downwards.
CAACAAAACGTTGTGACAAATTTTTACCATACGCGCCAGTTCGCCCTCACCCACATAGGTCACACCCTTTCCGATCGTATTCAGGTAGGGTTCGGCTAGCTCAAAAGCAGATTTCGGACCAGAAGCCACAATGGTGAGTCCGCCGGCCTCGATGACCTTGGCGTTTCCGCTCACTGGTGCCGACAGCATGTCACAACCACGACTCCGCAGAGTATCCCGCACCTGCTGTGATCCTTCTTCGGAAACACTGGAGCAGTCAATGTGCAATTTCGGCACCGCTGATCCGCTCAACACACCCTGATCTCCGCAAACAATGCTGATCAAATCTTTCGGTCCGGTAACCATGGAAAAGACGATGTCCCGGTCGGCAAGTTCAGCAGGAGTGTCAACAATATGGGCCCCATATTCTTCCAGCGGTTCGGCCTTGGAACGTGTACGGTTGTAGACACTAACGTCACAGCCGGCTTTGAGCAGGCGCGTCGCCATGGCAAAACCCATGCGCCCGGTTCCCATCCAGCCTAGTTTGTATGCTTTCAATTTTTGTTCATTTTTCATTTGTTGGCCGCCTTGTATTCAATGTAATATGACATTAATGCAAACGTTTGCACTATTATTATAAATCTTCACACAACTTAAGCAAGTCACAATGGACACAAATCTGGTGTATCGGGATTTTAATACTCGAATAAGTCGGCGGTTCCAACTACTGACATCTGTATGTCAACGGTCCGCTGAATGGACCTGAGTTTGATCAACTTCGGATTGCTGACCGCTGCCCTGCTCGCCATTGGCATTGGTGCTTTGGCCAAGGGCATTACCGGGGTCGGGTTGCCGATTTTGGCCGTGCCCGCGCTGGCGTCCTTTACCAGCGTTGAGGAAGCGGTGGTTCTGATGGTGCTTCCCGCAATTGCAGCGAATGTTTGGTTGGTTGTGACACACAGAAAATGGGCGGTATTGCGCCACCATGGAGGCTTCTTGCTACTCGGTCTGGCGGGCGGGGTATTCGGCACATGGTTGTTGTCCATTCTGGATGATCGCTGGTTGAAACTGATTCTTGCAGTCTGGCTGGGAGTTTATCTGATCCAGTATTTCTCCGTGCGATCATTTGATCGGTACATTAGCGGCCGCAGCGCCCTGGGCCCACTGCTGGGACTGGCCGCTGGCACCATTCAGGGCGCCAGCGGGATTTCTGCACCGATTGTGGCGCCCTATTTTCACGCCAATGGCCTGGTGAAGGGGGCGTACGCCTTCGCTACCGCATTTACCTTCCTGCTGTTTTCTGGTGCTCAAATCGTCTCTATGATCAAAATGAACTTGCTGACTGGCAACAGAATAGCCATCGGACTGATGGTAGTGGTTCCTACCCTGCTGTTTACTCACCTGGGAATTCGTTTGGGGCGAAACATCAGTGAAAAGACTTTTGATCGCATTCTTCTGACACTTTTCGTGGCGATGGAACTCAAATTGGTGTTCGATATCGTGTACTCAATGCCAGGGTTTCTGCGCTGGTAGATTGAAGTTGATTCACGTGACGTGTAGATTCAGCATAATGCATATTAGACGAAGCCAACTATCTTAATTTAACCAGCAATGGCAAAACGCAAAGTCAACATAAAGGACGTCGCCGCCAGGGCAAACGTCCACCCATCTACGGTTTCCCGCGTGCTTAACCCGGAAACCAGGGGGATGGTATCGACAGTCGTTGCTGCTCGTGTTACCCAAACTGCTGACGAAATGGGTTATACGCGCAGCAGGCTGGCCTACGGACTCCGGACCGGACGAACCCATACGGTTGGCGTACTCATTCCTGATCTGACCAACCCCATGTTTCCTCCGATCATCCGTGGAATCCAGCGCTCACTGGCAGAACACGAATATATAGCCATCCTGACGGATTCCGATAACGTTCGGAAAAATGAAAAGGCGATTGTGGAAATGTTAAAATCCCGCCATGTGGATGGGATGATTCTGGCCACCGCACATAGACTCGATTCGGTGACAAAACTCGGTGTCGAAAAACACATACCGCTGGTGCTGGTCAACCGAACCATTGACGCACGTTCAGTAACCGCCGTGATCAACGATGATGAGCATGGCATCGCCCTGGTGGTTTCGCATCTGGTGGGACTGGGGCACGAGTCAATCGCCTATATTGGCGGGCCGCAGGATACCACTACCGGACATGATCGGTACCTGGAATTCAAGAAACTTTTGCGCAATGGGCAATTCAAGTCTCATACCGACTTGATCCTGAACTGTGAGGCGTTTACTGAAGCCGAGGGCTACCGAGGCTTCTTAACGATTCTCAGAAAAGGCCGAAAGTTCTCTGCCGTGGTGGCCGCCAACGACCTGCTCGCTTTGGGTTGTTACGATGCACTACTGGAGTTCGGTCTCGAGTGCCCAGGAGATATGTCGGTGACCGGATTCAGCGACATGCCGTTCATGGACCGGCTGACACCCCCGCTGACAACGCTGCATATTCCGCTAGACGAGATCGGTGTTCAAGCTGCGATTTTGCTCATGGAAAGAATCCGCAACCCGGACTCTCCGGTCAGAACCGTGAACCTGCTGCCGGAATTAATTATCCGTGGCTCAACGGCTCCACCCGCAAAAGAGAAATAGCAATTCTTGACGGAGTACTACCATGCAACGGCAATATATTTCTTTTCCAGGAATTCAAGCATGCCGTCGTGTGCACCCTCGCGGCCTATCCCGCTCTGCTTGGTGCCGCCAAAAGGAGCTGCTGGATCAGATACCAATCCGCGATTGAGACCAATCATGCCTGCATCGAGTCGCTCAGCCATGGCCATGCCCTTGCGCAAATCCTCGGTGTATAAATAGGCAATCAAGCCGTATTGCGTTTGATTGGCCATCGCTATTGCATGATCTTCGTCCGAGAACCCAACCAGTGGTGCAACCGGTCCGAAAATCTCCTCTCGCAGCAGCTCGGCGGTTTCCGGCACTTCAAGCAATACAGTTGCTGCGTAGAAGTAGCCTTTGTCACCGACAGCTTCGCCTCCGGTCAGCGTACTCGCCCCTTTGTCAACAGCATCTGTGACCAGTGCGTGTACATCCTGTCTCGCCTTTTGATTGATCAGCGGGCCCAGATCCACATCCGGATCCAGACCCGGTCCGATTTTCAGTGCCTGCATCTTTGCAGTGAACTTATCAGAAAATTCATCCATCACCGCATCGTGTACATAAAAACGGTTTGCGGCTGTACAAGCCTCACCGCCATTGCGCATTTTTGCAATCATTGCGCCTTCAACGGCCGCATCCACATCGGCATCGGCACAAACAAGGAAAGGTGCATTGCCACCCAGTTCCATGGAACAGTTCACCACCGTCTTGGCCGCTTCAGCCAGTAGAATCCGACCCACTTCCGTTGAGCCGGTAAATGACAGCTTACGCACCCTGGGATCAGCCAGCATGGCAGCGACCATGCGACCGGAATGGTTACTTGGCAGGACGTTGACTACGCCTGGTGGAACGCCGGCCTGTTCGAGATATGCGGCAATTGCCAGCGCCGTCAAGGGTGTTTCTGAAGCCGGTTTGAGGATCACACTGCAACCCGCTGCAAGTGCAGGAGCGATTTTCCGGGTCGCCATCGCGGCGGGAAAATTCCAGGGTGTCACCAGCACGGATACGCCGACCGGTTGACTCTGGACGACGATGCGGTTGGCGCCGCTGGGTGCAATGTATAAATCACCCACGTTGCGCACTGCTTCTTCTGCGTACCAACGGAAGAACTCAGCAGCATAGGCTGTCTCGCCGCGGGCATCCCGCAGGCATTTGCCGTTTTCACGGACGATCAGTTCGGCAATTTCATCGCTGTTTGCAATCAACAGCTCAAAGGCTTTACGCAATACTTCGGCACGTTCTCTTGGTGCGCGCTTGGCCCAGTCTTTGCCAGCTTGTTCAGCACAATCTACGGCCGCTATTGCGTCGGCCTCCGATGCTGCCGACACTTCGGCAATGATCTCCTCATTAGATGGATCCTGTACGGCCAGGACTTCATTGTCCGACCCTTGCCGCCATTCTCCGCCGAGATATATTCCTGTGTGCATAATTTCCTCTGCTCAGTACGGGTTGGCGATCGGAAGCTCATCGGCCGGAAACAAGGTGATAATCTTGCAACCGGTGGCAGTGACCACGACCTCTTCCTCAATGCGTGCGGCTGAATAACCATCCGTCGCGGGGCAGTAAGTTTCCAGTGCAAATACCATACCTTCCTTGATTTCCTGTGGGTTCTCGAGCGACACCAGACGGCTTACGATGGGGCGCTCATGCAGAGCGACGCCCAAACCATGGCAGAACTGAAGCGCAAATGCTTCCATCTCGTCTGCAAACCCGAATTCCTCAGCCTTGGGAAAAATCCTGGCGATTTCGTCGGTGGCGACGCCCGGACGCACGATGGCTATGGCGTTGTCAATCCACTCACGTGCCTGTTTGTATGCATCACGTTGAGCATCTGTGGCGCGGCCGACGCTAAAGGTCCGGTAATAACAGGTTCGATAGCCCATGAATGCCTGAATGATGTCGAAAAAAGCCTGGTCTCCCGGCCGGATCAAACGGTCGGTAAAATTATGCGGGTGCGGGCTGCAACGTTCACCCGCGACTGCATTGATGGCCTCTACGTCATCTGAGCCCATTTCGTACAACATCTTGTTGGCTGCGGCCACGATGTCCGATTCCCTGACACCCGGACGTAACATCTCGAAGATCATATCGTAGGTACCATCCACCATGGATGCTGCGGTGTTGAGCAACATGATCTCGTCCATGCTCTTGATTTCGCGGGCATCCAGCATGGTTTGCTGTCCGTCACGGATGTCCAGGCCAACTTTCTGCAGTTCAAACAACATGGGAGGTTCAACCAGATCCACACCCACGGGCATGTTCGCCAGGCCGTTCTCTTCCAGAACCGCCTTGATTTCCAGGGCTGCGCGTTGCATCAGTCCCGATTCGGGTGATACGGTGCCGCGCAGACCGACCATGCCGGCGTGACAGCAGGAGGGTTTGAGCCATGGTGCATAAATCCGGTGGTGGGCGGCAGCAGAGCCAAAATCCCACAAGTGCGGGTCACCGTCGCCGGGCAACAAAGCGAATCGACACATCTTGTCCCGCGCCCACTCGCCAATGGCAGTACTGGTAATGTAACGAATATTATTATTGTCAAACGTCAGCAGCGAGCCGAGGTCTGAATTCCTGAGCGCCTGTTGTGTACGGCCCAGACGATAGCGGTGCAGACGTGGAAAATTCACACGCTCTTCAAAATCCACATTCATCATTCCTGGTGCACGCAGCGCACGGGACCAGTCGTGACGTGGATCTATGTCATCCAGGGTGATGATGCGAGGGTCGTGTAGTTTCGATTCTTCCATGGGCTTAATCCGCTAGTTGATTTCAATCAGGGTACAATTAATGCAAACGTTTGCATTATCATAATTCAGACCGTCCGGAGCGGCAAGACTTTCCCTACACGCACTACACTAGAGCATCAACGAGGGCAGGAACAGGGATATCAATGGCACGTAGGTCACAATGATCAGCACCGTGAGCAAAATGAGCAACCAGGGTAGGGCTGCCATAATAACCCGTTCGAGCGACATTCCGGCCACACCTGCGGTTACGAACAGGTTGAGCCCCACTGGCGGTGTGACCATGCCAATTTCGAGATTGACCACCATGATGATGCCCAGATGCACCGGATCAATACCCATGTCCATTGCAATGGGGAACAGGATCGGGGCCAGAATCAAGATGACCGAGGTGGGCTCCATGAAATTGCCGGCGATCAGCAGCAGGACATTCACCGCCAGCAGGAACGCCCATGGGGGCAATCCAAGAGCAATAATGGTCTCGGATGCCTGTTGCGGAATTTGCATGGTGGTCAATACAAACGCAAACAGGAAGGCATTGGCAATAATGAACAACAGCATGGCCGTGGTCTTGGAGCTGCTGACCAAAACCTCGGGCACATCCTTTAATGTGATATCTCCGTGGACGTACACCGCTACGATAAATGCGTACATTGCAGCAACCGCCGCCGCCTCTGTCGGCGTGAATACACCACCGTAAATGCCGCCCAAAATGAGCACAATGAGGAGCAATCCCCACACTGCCCTGCGACCGGTCCGCAATATCTTCCACCAGCCAACCCAGGGCTGGCACGGGATTTTCTTGTAGCGGGCAACAAAATAAATCGCAATCATCATCGCACCGGTCAATACAAGACCCGGAATGACGCCGGCAATGAAAAGGCTTCCTATGGATGTTTCTGTGGCCGCGCCGTAGACCACCATGACGATGGAGGGTGGAATCAGAATACCCAGCGTGCCGGCATTACATATAACGCCCGCGGCAAAATCTCGAGTGTAACCCGAGCTAACCATTCCAGCGATCACAATGGAGCCAATCGCGACCACGGTCGCAGGCGAAGAACCGGATACCGCAGCGAACAACATACATGCAAGCACCGAGGCGATTGCCAATCCACCGTGGAAATGTCCAACTGCGGCGTTGGCAAATTCGATCATGCGGCGGGCCACGCCGCCGCTGGTCATAAAAGTTCCTGCCAGCACGAAAAACGGCAGTGCCAACAAGGGGTATACCTGCATGGTATGAAAAAACTTCAGCGCCAACGAGAGCAAACTTTGGTCTTCAAAGACCAGCAAAGTCAAAATGCTGGCGAAACCTAGTGCAACGGCGATCGGTACACCAATCAACAGGCAGGCGAAGAGGATTGTAACGAGAAACAGCGCGTTCATTCCTCTGTTTCCTCGGGTTCATTACTCGCTTGGTCATCACCCGCCGGCAAGGTCAATTCCATCTCAAATTTAGCGGGGTCGTTTTCGATCATGCCAAGCCCTTCCATCTCGCCGCGCCAGATACCCAGACCCAGTTGCACGAAGCGCAGGGTCAGCAAGGCAAAACCAAAGGGGAGAATGATGGTCAACAGCCATCGCGCAACAGGCAGGTCACGGGCCTCGTTACCCAGCCAGTACAAACGCTGCACTAAGATGCTTGAGCCGTAAAACATCAACAGCGAATAGCACAGGCACACCGTGATCGCCAGCAGGCCGACTAAGCGGCGTATTCGATCATCAAACCGTTTGACCAGCAAGTCCAGGGCGATGTGTGCGCGTGTCCGCACACAATACGACATCCCGATCAGAACCAGCCAGGCAAAACAATAAGTCGTCGCCTCAAGTGACCAGATCAGACTGGTATTGAAGGCATAGCGCAATAACACCTGCAGGCTGGTCAGTATGGTCATGATCGCCAGGAAAGTGGCCATCATGCCCTCTTCCAGCCGATTAACTATTTGGGTGAAACGATTCATTGCTGCTTTTTCCGATGCAAGGGTGTTGTTTGCGTTTATTCAATGAACTTTGCCGGCTGCAGTTGCCTGCATCACGTCATCACCGATTTCATCAGCGAACTGGTCCCACACCGGCCGCATCATCGCCCGCCAGTCTTCGAGATCTTTCTCACTCAATTCGACGAGAACAGACTTGCCCGTTGCCAGTACCAAGTCTCGGTGCTCCAGGTTAATAGCCTCAGCACGGGCATTCACTTCGGCCGTCACTTCAGCCACGATGGCCTCCAGTTCGGTACGGATATCATCGGGCAAAGTTCTCCAGAATTCTGTGTTGACCGCCAACAGATAACCGAGGTAGCCATGGTTGCTTTGTGTGATATAGGGTTGAACTTCAAAGAATTTCTGTGACCAGATATTTGACCATGTGTTTTCCTGTCCATCAATGGCACCGGATTGCAGGGCTTGATAAACCTCGCTAAAGGCCATTTTTTGCGGTACCGCATCCATCGCCAGAATTTGCGCCTGCAGCACGTCGGAAACCATGATGCGGAATTTCAAGCCTGCTGCATCCGCCGGATTGTTTAAAGGAATCGGAGCGCCGAATTGCTTCATTCCGTTATGCCAGAACCCCAGGCCGAGAAAACCCTTGTTTTCAATCGTACGCAGCAGCATCAGGCCGGTTTCGCTAGCCTGAAATTCTTCCACCTCTTGCAAATCGGTAAACAGGAAGGGTAAATCAAAAACCTGGAACCGGGGAGACAGGCGGTCAAACTTCGACAGCGACACTGCGATCATTTGTACTTCACCAAATGCAAGTGCTTCCAGGGAGTCGTCGTCATTCATCAGTTGACTGGATGGATAGATTTCCACTTTCACACGCCCGCCCAGGCGTTCGTCCACCAATTGACGCAAGCGCTCCGCACCCTGGCCTTTGGGTGTAGCAGGGGCAGTGACATGCGGAAATTTGATCACGAAGATTTTTTCTTTATCATCCGGCGCACAGGACGTCAGCACCAGCTGAAAAATCAATACCATGTAAATGAGCAAAACAAGGCGCGGCTGGAAATGTTTGAAGTTTTGAATTTTCATGGTCTGAAACACGGCTCCCAAGGATATATTTACGGTACCGCCACTTTATCAGCCGGGCTTTCTTTGTCCATACCTGCTACACGTTCAAGGATGGCAGCTTGACCTCGTCAGGCAAGTGCGGCAAACTTTTGCAAACGATTGCATAGCCTAAACTATCCACATGATTGCAGCAAATATTTTTCACGCAGACACGGTGTTGTTGAATACTTGAAAACTCTGCGACGGTGTGTTGAACAGGCATTCCAGAACTTAAATGGGAGCATGAAAATGCAAAAACTGAAGCGACGTGAAGTTTTGAGTGGTGGGGTAGCGGTGCTGGGCGGGATCGTCATGGGTGGGGTGGTTTCCCGTCTGGCAATGGCAAATAATCATCCACACCCTCATCAGGGCAGTTTGGACTATCTGGACGGGTCGACTTATGTCGATAAATGTGAGGTACACCTACACCTCAAATTTGTCTGGGGCATCTGTGGTAAATCTCAAATGATGGCTATTGGTAATCGGCGCTTGTTGTTTAACGCCGGCAAGGTATGGGATGTAAGCGATGCGTTGCATCCGGAATTGATTAACCAGGGCGCCTGGACCGGCCCACAACTGCAATTAGCCTATAACAATAAATTAAGTAAGTGGATTCTGATGACCTCAGGTGCACCACGACCCACTTCAATAACGCCTGAAGCACCCCATGGTAAATACGACGATCTACGCCTGCTCAACAATACGCGATACCACGCAGGCCTCCGTGGTGTGAGAATTTACGATGCCACCAATCCCCAAGACATCAAGCTCATGTCAATGTGGAGTTGTGACCAGGGTGACCCCACCCGTGCGGTACAGACCGGCGGCGGCACCCATCGCAACTACTATGACGGTGGTCGTTATGCTTATCTCGATGCCGCTCCTGACGACAGCTATATCCACATGGAAAGCCCGCTTCGCGTGTACTCAAATTGTCTGCAAATTATTGACCTGGAAGATCCGGCAAATCCAAAATTCGTTTCAAATTGGTCATTTCCAGGGCAGCGCGCAGGCGAAATGCCCGCGTACCGGAAGTGGCGTGAGTTTGGTGACCGGGCTTCATTTACTTCATCGCACGGGGCGTTCTACGTGCCTAAAAAGATTGAGGATGGAGGGAAATATGCCTACGG
>JADFKH010000075.1 GCA_022565025.1 Pseudomonadota bacterium | reverse complement strand
CCGTGGTCACGTTGCCGCCAATAACCTGAACATCGGGAAACTGACGCTTGACCCAACTGATCCGGTCCATCACACCACGGCTGTGGCCATGTGCGGTATCGACCACAATCACGTCAACGTTGGCATCGACCAGGGCCGTCACGCGCTCCATGGTGTCACCGCCCACGCCCACCGCGGCGGCAACGATCAACCGTTCCCGGGAATCCTTGGCCGCATTGGGAAAATCGGTGGATTTCTGTATGTCTTTCACCGTGATCAAGCCACGTAGCTCGAACTTGCTGTTCACCACCAGCACCTTCTCGATGCGGTATTTGTGCAGCAGGCCAAGTACTTCATCCTGGCCGGCATTCTCGTTAACGGTGATGAGTTTGTCCTTGCGGGTCATTATGTTGCGCACGGGATCATCCAGCCGCTTCTCGAAGCGCATGTCCCTGCTGGTGACAATACCGACCAATTCGTTACCATCCACCACGGGCACGCCGGAGATATTGTGCCGATGGGTCAGGTTCAACACCTCACGAATGGTGGTATCCGGTGCCACGGTGATCGGATCCTTGATCACGCCAGCCTCGTATTTCTTGACGCTAAGTACCTGTTCCGCCTGTTGTTGCAGTGTCATGTTTTTGTGAATCACACCGATGCCACCTTCCTGAGCCATGGCAATGGCCAGCCGCGCCTCGGTAACGGTATCCATGGCGGAAGACGCCAGTGGTGCGTTGATGCTGATGTCGCGAGTCAGTCGTGATTGTATTTCGACATCTGCAGGGAGAATTTCCGAGTAGGCGGGCTGGAGCGAGACATCATCAAAGGTCAGGGCTTCACCGATCAGCTGCATGTTCCAAGATTTCCTGAGTGCCAACGCCCGGTGCATACCGGGCGTCACGGGGTTATTTGATCAATTATATCCTGCCGCGGTGTTTATTTGAACAAGGTAATTGCACGAGGCCGGCAAAAGAAAAGGGCAGCAGGAAAGCGAATTTTTTCAGTACAGCGTTTATCATCTGCATATGACCTCTAACAGTAATACCACCGGGCACATCTACACACCGAGCGAACTGAACCGCGAGGTCCGCTTGCACATCGAGATGGGCTTCCCGCGCATACTGCTGGAAGCCGAAATATCCAATCTCTCGAAACCTGCATCCGGACACCTATACTTCACGCTGAAGGATGACAAAGCCCAGATTCGCTGTGCCCTGTTCCGTTCCTCAGCCAACCGTATGTCCATCCGCCCGGAGAATGGCATGAAAGTCCTGGCCCGCGGCAGGATCAGCCTGTACGAACCGCGTGGTGACTTCCAGTTGATCGTGGACAGCCTGCAGGACGCCGGTGAAGGCCTGTTGCGTCGTCAATTCGAGGAACTGAAAAAGAAACTCGAAGGCGAAGGCCTGTTTGACCCATCACACAAACAGCCACTGCCGCCCTACCCGCTGCGCATTGGCGTGGTGACTTCCCCGAGTGGCGCTGCTGTACGCGATATCCTGCACGTACTGGCGCGACGCTGGCCTGTTGCAAAAGTCCGTTTGTACCCGGTATCCGTCCAGGGTCCTGAAGCACCACGAGAAATCCTGGCCTCCCTGCGCGCTGCCAATGAACAGAACTGGGCAGAAATCCTGATTGTGGGTCGCGGCGGTGGATCACTCGAGGATCTGCTCGCTTTCAATGATGAAGCTGTAGCCCGGGCGGTATTCGCATCAGGTATTCCGGTCATTTCCGCGGTGGGCCACGAAACGGACTTCAGTATCTGTGATTTCGTGGCCGATCTGCGAGCACCTACTCCATCCGCCGCCGCTGAATTAGCCACGCCGGACCAGGCCATGCTGAAGGAGTCATTCTCACGTTCCGAAAGGCAATTACTCCGCCGCATCCGAGACCGTCTCCAACGCGATACCCAGGGGCTGGACCACCTTTCACACCGGCTCCAGCAGCGCCACCCGGCAATCCCTTTAGGTGAACAGACCAGGCACCTTGATACGCTGCAAAAGGCATTGACCAGAAGCTTTCAACGCCAGTTGAAGGAACACGAATCACGCTTGGCAAACCTGGGCCGGAGCCTGTACAATCGGCACCCGGGCCGACCACTGCGTGATCTGATAATTAAAGTTAATAATATTAGTCAAACTATTGATAAATATATAAATTATATTCTATATCGACGCCAACAAAAACTACGAGACCTGGTCCGGACCCTGCATGCAGTGAGCCCGCTGAAAACCATCGGTCGCGGCTATGCCGTGGTAACTTCAACCCAGACCGGGGAAGTCATCAGCAGCGTCAGGCAGGCGCAACCTGGAAAATCCATCACGACCCAAATCAGCGACGGCCGCCTCCTCAGCACAGTGGACAAAGTCACTGACCAAACCCTGGACTCGGACGAACATTGAGTGGCCACTTTTCAGGATAAGATTTTCATCTCCACGCCCGGGAGCGAGGCGGCGTAAGCGGCTCCCATTAACAATGAGGGCGTGTAGTAACCACCTTCCACGTCATTTTCAAGCAGGTGCTGGGCGATCCCCAGGCCAGCAGTGACCGTCAGGTCGTATCCGTTGGGGGCGGTCATTGTAGCGGAGATGGTTCTACCATCCGCACTGGTGACCTCACCCCAGAGTTCTGACCGGGCTTTTTCCCGCTTTGTGTCACTGGGGCCACGAACGCGGTTCTCCACCTGTTTCTTCAAGAAGGACTGGACGAAACCCAGGCCCAATAACGGCTTGAACCATCGCATGCGCTGCATTTTTGCAATCGTGCCCGGCGATGCAGCCATGTAGACCTCGATGTCTGGAATGCCTGTGCTGATGAAGGCAGTATAAACATCACCCCAGGGTATCGTCACTGCGCTGCGATCGGCATGGGCAAAGGGAATCGTGCGGGTTTTCCAGGCGAGCGGGACTTCGAGCAATTCCCCATCCCGCCGCACGCACCCGCCCCTCCCCAGGCCTTCCACGGTGGTCTTGGCGGTACCCGGACTTGGCCCGCCACCCGCCTCGAAAGCCAGTACCAACTTTATCGCTGCGGGAAGGGCTTCGACCAGGCTGGCGGCCAGGCAATCAGAGGGCACCACGTCGAAACCCACACCCGGGATGAGCACGATATCTGCGCGCCGGGCCTGGTCGGCCTGTAGGTGAGCATTTTGGAATACCGGAATTTCACCGGTAATATCCAGGTAGTGCACTCCTGCCGCCAGGCAAGCCTCAATCATGGGCTGGCTGGTAATAGAAAACGGGCCGGCACAATGCAGGACAAGCTTGCAACCTTCAACACCCCTGAGCGTTGCCTGCGGATCATCCAGGTCGAAAACCCGGCTTTCCAGGCCCAGATCAGCAGCCAATGCGGAAACTGCCCCTTCGTTGCGACCAGCCAGAATCGGATGAAGGCCTCGCCGGGCAGCTTCACGGGCCATCAATTTCCCGGTGTAACCATTGGCACCGTAGATTATCCAGTCCATTAGAAAAGGCTGCCCTGTTGGCGAAGATCGATCGGTTTATTCTGATTGTCGGCTTTCTTTTTGACCTCCAAAGCAGTCGGTGTAGATTGTTGTGCCGGTTCCGGCACGGGAGTTGCTTGTTTGGCATATTGCGCTGCTGGTTCCGGACTTGTTTGACTTACCGCCTCACGGGCAACTGCATCAGCTTCGGCCATTTTTTCAGCTGCGGCCTTGACCGGATCTGGCCGCGTTACCAGCGCCAGCAATTTTCCAACATTGCAGTGTGATTCTAAACCGTGGCGCAAGGACTTGCGCTTATTGAGCCAGTAACGGTTGCACCGGCCTTGCTTGGCGACGGTAATAAAACCGGCATCCTGCAGGTCCTTCACGATTTTCTGGACCGCGCGCTCGGTGATGCCCACCTCGAATGCCACGTCTCTCAATCTGGCTTCGTTATTGCGGGACAGACAAACCAATACATGACCGTAGTTGCTGAAAAAAGTCCAATCGCCCATCATCTTCTCACTTGTGTGGATTGCACCCAATCCATACCATAAACGTCATATCATGCCCTATTACTATGAATTATAATTCGTGTTTAATATTTCTTCAATGCTAAGCTATATCAATGCTTTGAGCAGGGCGCGTACCAAGGCCCTGACACGCAACATGGGCTCCTTGAGGGTTTCGGCGATATCGTCTTCAGACAACGGCTTTGGGGTCACACCGGCGCCCCAGTTGGATACCACCGCCAGGCCGGCATAGTCCAGGCCGAGTTCACGCGCCAGGCCGGCTTCAGGCAAAGAGGTCATCCCCGCCATGTGGCATCCGTCGCGCCGGGCCTTTTCCACCTCGGCCGAGCTTTCCAGCCTCGGCCCCTGAAAGACGCCAATACAGCCCCCGTCCACCACCTCGATGGATGCATCCCGGGCCGCTTTCAATAACAGTCGCCTGAGCGGGCCTTCGTAGGGCCGGGTGAAATCCACGTGTTCCAGTGCAGCGTGTTCGGAATCGCAGTAGGTGTGATCACGCCCCCAGGTATAGTCGATCAATTGATCAGGTACGGCAAGCGTTGCAGGGCCATAGGGCTCACATACGCCACCAACCGCGGAAACTGCCAGCACATGATCGGCGCCAACTTTCCGCAGCGCCCACAAATTGGCCCGGTAATTAACACAATGGGGCGGGAAACGATGCGGGTTGCCATGCCGCGGCAGGAACAACAGCCGAACGGGTCCGCTTTGCACTTCACGGATGGGCGCGGAAGGTTCACCGTAGGGCGTATCCACGGAGATGGACTTCACATTCTCATCGAGTTCAGTCAGGCCGGTGCCCCCGACCAGCGCCAATGTCACAGTAGCAGTCATTCTCATTCCTCCAGTGCGCGGATTTCGTCCAGCTGACGCCAGTATTCATACACATCCATACCGCAGCCAAATACGTATTTATCCTCCACCTCCATACCAATGAATGCCGGCAGCACGCCCGTCGTCTTCCTATTGTGGATTTTCCGTACCAGGACCGCGCTGTTCACGGAGCGTGCCCCGCGGGAAGCACAATATTTTTCGATCAGTTGCAAAGTGAGACCAATATCATAGATGTCATCGACAATCAGCACATCGTGATCTTGCAGGTTCAGGCGTGGTGGAACCCGGAAATCAAGTTCACCTCCTTCGGTCTGGCCTGCGTAACGCGTGGCATGGATGAAATCCATTTGCAACGGCATTTTCAACCGGGAGGCCAGCCAGGCTGCCGGCATGATCGCACCCGTCATCACGGCCAACAAGATGATCTGCTGGTCCCCGTAGTGAGCATTGATCGCAACGGCCATGCGCTCAATCGCAGCTTTAACTTCCTGCCTGTTGGCAATGAGAATGGACTCTTCCAGCACTTTCACGGGATCGCTTTGATTCATGTTGTTTCTCTCTTTGCTGTTTTTTCATTTGCTGGGTCAAGGCCGGCCAACTGCGGAGACATGTCCACTTTCAGGGTTCTGGTCGGGTAGGCAATCTGGGCGTCGTTTTTGCCCACGATCTCGTGTATTTTCAACAACACATCCTGCTTAACTTCATGGTAGCGCTGCCAGTTCACAGTGTGTGTCATGCAATAAATAAAAAAATCGACCGAGGAAGCATTGAAGGCGTTGAACTGCACCATCAGGGTCTGATTCTCGTCGATTTCGGGGTGTGTAGTCAGCATTTCGCGAACCTCGTCTGTGATCGCTTCCATGCGGTCCAGATCATCGTAACGCAGACCGATGGTCTCATAGATCCGGCGGTGGCTCATGCGCGAGGGGTTTTCCACCGAGGCGGTCGTGAACACCGCGTTTGGCACGTATACCGGCCGTTTATCGAACTTGCGGATGGTCGTTTGCCGCCAGCCGATATTTTCCACCACGCCTTCGATGCCCTTTTCCTTCAGCACGATCCAGTCGCCCACTGAGAACGGCCGATCGATAAATACAGTGATGCCACCGAAGAAATTGGCCAGCATATCCTTGGCTGCCAGTCCAACCGCCAGACCGCCGATTCCACCCGCGGCCAGCAGCCCGGACACATTGACTCCCAGGGTATCCAGGGCGATCAGAATTACCGTAACAACAATCGTGATCCTGACTACCCGCCCCAATGCGTTAATGGTGGTCTGGTCGATTTTCCGGCCATCCCTCCGGGCATTTTGAATGAGGTTGTTTTCGATGTTCTTGACGAAGGTGACCAGGAACCAGGCAATTGCAAACAGCATACCGATTTGGCGCAGCGAGATGATCAGGCTGGCGTCGAGCACCTGTCCTTCGCCTTCAACCGGGATGGCCTGCGCCGCCAGGGTGATACCAACCAACCAGATAATCAGGGTCAGTGGCCGGCTAACGGCATGATGCAAGGCATCATCCCACAGGTTCTTTGTTTTCGTTGCTATCTGCCCCAAGTGTTTCATCACCCGCCGCTGGATGAAATCAAGGAATAACGAGATCAGTACAATCAGAAATACCGTCAATGCCCAGGGCTTTAGCCCGATCGCCGACGCAGCGAACTCTACCCAGTCAATAATCAACTCCATGTCTGTCCTCCCAGTTCTTCCAGGCTATTCTGCCATTGACTCAATTCCCTGATGCCAACTTCCTTAGCCACCGCCAACTCCTCCCGCTTGAGGGTGGGCTGCCCATACAGTTTACCGATCGGCCCGTTTGCATCACTGATCGGCCCTTCTATCCCGGCCAGCAATTCATCCACATCTTGCGGGCGACAAACGAGGACCAGGTCACAACCAGCCTCCAGGCTCTTGCGGGTCCGCACTTCCAGGCTGCCAACCGATTTGGCCGCATGCATGCCCAGGTCATCTGAAAAAATTACACCGCGGTAGTCCATCGTGCCTCTGAGGTAATCCCGGAGCCAGATTCGGGAATACCCCGCGGGTACATCATCGACTTGGGGGTAAACGACATGCGCGATCATCAGGGCATCGAGTTCCCCCGCCAGTTCCCTAAAAGGCATCAGGTCACTTTGCTCGATTTCCTCCAGGCTGCGGGAATCCATGACGTCATCCAGGTGCGAATCGGCAACCACGGAACCGTGGCCGGGAAAGTGTTTTCCGGTAGTCTTCATGCCCGCATCATGCATGCCGGCCAGGCAGGCCCGGCCCAATATTGTCACGGTTTCCGGACTGGCTGACAAGGCACGGTCGCCAATCACACAACTGCCACGATCGATGTCCAGAACCGGTGCGAAACTGAGATCGATCCCGCAAGCCAATATCTCGGTGGCCATCACGCGGCCATGACGGTAAGCCATGTCCAGGGCTTTGACCGGGTCTGCACAATGCAGGCTGCCGAGGACACCCAGCGGGGGCAACTGCGTAAAACCAATCCTCAAGCGCTGTACCCTACCGCCTTCCTGGTCAATGCAGATCAAAGGCCTTGGACTGCGTGCGGAATGTATATCACTGACCAATTTTTCCAGCTGCCCGCGGTTCGAGAAATTCCGCGAAAAAAGCACGACGCCACCAACGGCGCGATGACACAGGAGTTTCCTGCTGGGATCATCCAGCTCGGTACCAGGCAGGCCAATAAGAATCGGGCCGAGGTTCATCTACGCATCCTGTCTTTTCCTCTCGAAAAGAGCGATGGATTCGAAGTGACTGGTATGCGGGAACATATCGATCACACCAGCACCCAGCAAGCGGAAGCCAAACTGGTGGACCAGTATGCCCGCATCTCTCGCCAGGCTGGCCGGGTGGCAGGATACGTACACCACGCGAAAC
The DNA here is from genome assembly GCA_022565025.1 of Pseudomonadota bacterium. Lineage (GTDB taxonomy): Bacteria > Pseudomonadota > Gammaproteobacteria > Xanthomonadales > SZUA-36 > JAJRRA01. The sequence goes on along the minus strand of JADFKH010000075.1, from coordinate 4,794 downwards.
GCACTGCTGGCCGCGATATGCGGCAGGATAAATTCCGCACCCGAACGAGGCGGGTCTACCAGCACCTTGTCATAAGGTTCACGTAACCAGGGCGCTGCACTGGGATCCTGGTTGAGGTCTGCCGCATGAAAGCGGGCATTTTCAAGGTTGTTACGGGCGGCATTCGCCTTTGCCCTGTTGACCAGTTCACTGTCACCTTCGATGCCCACGACCTCAAAGGCGCGGGTGGCAATGGGCAAGGTAAAATTACCCAGACCACAGAACAGGTCCAACACACGATCATCAACTCCAGGGTCTAGCAATGCCATCACTCGGGCGATCATGCTGAGGTTAATCTCCGCATTAACCTGCACAAAATCCGCCGGTTCGAATACCATGTTCAGGTCGTAATCCGGAACCTTGAAGCCGAGTTCAAGCGATTCGGGTTCCAGGCAGTGAATAGTCGCTGGGCCTTTTGGCTGAAGTAAAACTGCAATACCCGTTTCCCGGGCAAAGCCACGCAATTTTTCCAGGTCACTTTTACTCAGGGGCTCGAGATGGCGAAAAACCAGTGCGCAGCTTTCATCCCCACAGGCAACTTCCAGCTGGGGAATACTGCTCCTGGCATGCATGGAGAAAATCAGCTGCGATAACCCGGATAGCTGTTCCGCGATGCGTGAATCCAGCACATGACACTCCTGCATGTCCGCTACGAAGCGCCCGTAACGTTCCCGGAATCCTACCAGCACCCTTTCCTTCTTGTGCACGTAACGAACGGACAGCCGCGCTTTTCTGCGGTAGTGCCAGGACGGTCCAGTCAACGGATCCCATATTTCGATCGGAATGACCTTGCCGATACGCTCCAGTGTTTGCAGCAGCGTATTTTGCTTAGATTCGATTTGGCTACCGCCGTCCAGGTGCTGCAGGGAACAACCACCGCACTGGCCAAAATGCGGGCAGCGCGGTTCAACCCGGTCCGGTGAAGCTTCCAGCACTTCAACCGTCTCTCCTTCATCGTAACTGCGTTTACGGTCGGTCAGGCGAGCCAGGACACGTTCCCCCGGCAATGCACCGTGAATGAATACCTTCTTCTCACCCCAGGTGGCCACACCGCGACCATCGTGGCTGAGATCATCAATCGTGACTTCGATGGGATCTTGGGGCAATTTGCGCCTTCTTCTACGACTCATTAATCTCGCTCAATGAAAACGATCGACGGCATTGTGAATGCCAGCCGCAATTGGAATATTTTACCAGACATTGAAGATTCCTCTATACTCTTGAGAGGGGGAATTTTGCAATATTTGCGGCAGCTTTGAGCCTGCCGCTCAAGGGGACTCTATGAAAACCAATGCATGCGATCAGGACGTCGGGATCCTGGTAGTCGACGACCACGCGATCAGTCGTCATTTTACGCTTGAGGCGCTACGGCAGTTTAGCAACAATATCAGGCAGGTCCGAACGGGTCACGAAGCTATCTCGACCATACGAAACTGGTTTCCGGGGCTCATCTATACAGACATCCATTTACCGGACACGTGCGGCCTCGCGATGGTGGAGGAAATCCGATCGGCATGGCCGCAGGAGCGAAGCTTGCCCCATATCGTGGTGATTACAGGTGATTGTTCTTCCCGGCTGAGGCTCCGAGCAAAACAGGCCAATGTCGACGGGATACTCCTGAAACCCGTTCGAATGGAAGACATCAGAGCCAGCGCCCAGCGACTCATTCACCTGAACCGCACGGTGCAGGATAACTCATTAAGGGACCCGGCCGCCGCCATGGATTGTGAGTTACGCGAATTATTCTCCCGGGAACTGACCACCCGGCTGCCCTTGCTGGACGGGTACATCTCAGCACTCAACTGGAAACCAGCCAGTGAAATCCTCCATCAGCTCATCGCTTCCAGCGCCATGTGCCGGGAAAAGGAGCTCGAAAACTACAGCCGCCTGCTGTACCAAGCCATCAGTGCGAACCCAAGGCCAAAGACTATCGCCCAGGCCTATCACCCGTTCCTGTGGGCGGCATCACAAACAAAAATGCACCTTTAGCCCACTGCTGTCCCACTTAATCTGGCGGAGGTGCTAGACCGGATAATATCATTGACATTCGGCGCTCAGGACCACAATGCGCTAGCCAAGGCGGTGTTGTGTCTTCCTTCAGGACCGTATGAAACAAGGACGTTTCATCCGAGCCCCCAGGGATGGGTTCACGGCGTGTCCTGAAGGGAGATACGGCATCGACTTGGCGGCCCGGCACCACAGGATTACAAGTCACCCAATAGCGCAAATCTGCAAACCTGTGAAACATCTTCAATACAGCGCAAGGGACTCAGATCAAGTGGGTCAGTAAATTTTGGCCTATGCTGGTTGGAAGCTCAAATCAAACCTGCCGTATCAGGTCAGCCATCTCGCGGACTGCTTCTTCCAGGCCAACAAAAATCGAGCGGGCAATAATAGAGTGCCCGATGTTGAGTTCGGTCATGTGCGGCAGGCGGGCAACATCCTGAACGTTGTAGCGATGCAGGCCGTGGCCGGCATTGATACGCAGGCCCAGTGTATGCCCGTTAACGCAGGCAACGTGCAGCCGCTCAAGTTCCTGTTCCTGCTCGTCACCTGTGGCGTCGGCGTAGGTGCCGGTATGCAGTTCCACGACCGGGGCGCCACAATCGCGGGCTGCTTCCAGTTGTTGCTGGACTGGATCGATGAACAATGAGACCCTGATACCCGCGTCTTTCAGTCGTGCGACGGCCTCGGCCACTGCCGTGCGGTTACTGACAACATCCAAACCGCCCTCGGTAGTCAACTCTTCCCGTTTTTCCGGCACCAGGCAGACATCCGCTGGTTTCCGCTCCAGTGCGATAGCAATCATTTCCCCGGTCACCGCCATTTCCAGGTTGATCCGCATCGCACACTCATCGCACAGGGATTTCACATCCGCATCCTGTATGTGTCTGCGGTCTTCACGCAGGTGAATGGTGATTGAATCACCACCGGCCCGCTCCACGTAACTGGCGGCCTTTAACACCGACGGATAGTCCGTGCCCCGTGCTTGCCTGAGCGTGGCCACATGATCGATATTGACACCCAGTAATATTGTCATGATTTCCGCCTAGGAAAAAAGTGCCTGGGAAGCAATCGGCTTATCTCCCAGATGATTGCGAATCAGTTGCCGCATAAGCTGTTTCAGTTCCTTCAGGTGGTGATCTTCGATCTGTCCGGTTTTCAAGGCCAGCAGGGCTGACCCTGAAACCAATGGCGCATCCCGTTCTTGCCCGCGGTCACAACGCACGGGGCCAGCCTCAGGTTTGTACAAGTACCAGGCATCTGCGCAAATCACTTGGTCCGAACCGTGTTCGTGATCCAGTTGCAGGCCAAAACCAGCTGATTGAAGCAACTGCATTTCGAAAACACGCAGCAATGGCTGAGATTGTTTTCCCGCGGCCAGCTGCGTCAGTAAATGCCGGTAGAAGTCAAACAGACCAGGATGGGGATCCGAACGGTACAGGAAACGGACCATCAACTCATTGGCGTACAGACCACAAAACAATGACTCTCCCACCAGGGCCGGTGGCGATGCCACTTGGTCAGCTCCGGTCAAGGTCCCCAAATCCCCGCGTTGAGTCCAGCTCAGCAACAGTGGCCTAAAAGGCTGCAGTATATTTTTCCAGCGAGATTTCGCCCCCCGGGCTCCTCGCGCGACCAGGCCCACCCGGCCATGTCCCCGGCTAAGTGCTTCCAGCAACAGGCTGCTTTCGCGGTATTGTCTGCTGTGTAATATGTAAGCTGGTTCCAGCGAAAAACGCACACTAGTCATCATAACCGAATTGTTTCAGAGCCCGTTCGTTATCCGACCAGTCCCGGCTGACTTTAACCCACAATTTCAGGAACACCTTTTCCCCCAACAATTCCTGCAGTGCGCGGCGGGACTGCGTACCCACCTGTTTGAGGACATTGCCTCCCTTCCCGATCACGATGTGTTTCTGGCCCTTGCGCTCAATCCAGATGATTGCACCAATTCTGACCAGCCCTTTTTCCCGGTTGAATTCCTCAATTTCGACCGTCAGCGCGTACGGCAATTCCTGGTGCAGGCGCAACATCAATTGCTCCCGGATCAGTTCCGCAGCCAGGAAGCGTTCGCTGCGGTCGGTGAACATATCTTCATCGTAAAACGGTCGTGAGAAAGGAAGGGACTTGAGTACCTTGTGCTCCAGATCCTCAACGCCATCACCTTTGAGGGCCGACAACAGGAAAACCTTGTTGAAGCGGTCTGTCTTCACCTCGTTCCGCAAAAATTTAAGCAGTTGGGATTTGTCCGGCACCCGGTCTATTTTGTTGACCACAAGGTCCACCGGGACATCGATGCTACTGAGCGTGCGTGTGACATGTTCATCCTGTTTTGTCCACCGGTCTGCCTCGATCAGGAGCAGGACCAGGTCCACGTCGTGCAACGATGCGCGGGCAATCCGGTTCATATAGCGGTTCAGCGCACGCTTGGCGGCCAGGTGAATTCCGGGCGTGTCGATGTAAACCACCTGGCCCTGTTCCGTGGTTTTGATCCCTGCAATTCGCTGGCGGGTCGTTTGTGGCTTGGCTGTTACGATACTGAGCTTCCGTCCAAGGATGCGATTCATCAACGTCGATTTGCCGACATTGGGGCGCCCCACTAGCGCCACGTACCCGCAGCGGAAGTTGCCGCTCTCCATCTCGATGGGTTCCGACAAATCGTTCATCAGGCCGCGAATACTTCCTGCAACAACTCCAGCATTTTGGCTGCCGCCGCCTGTTCCGCCCTGCGCAGGCTGCTGCCGGAAGCTT
>JADFKH010000074.1 GCA_022565025.1 Pseudomonadota bacterium | reverse complement strand
AATTGCGGGTTCAGAGGCACCCAGATGTTCCAAGACAAGGCGCAGACCGCAAAGAATGGCCCACCTTCTTAAGGGCTGAAACACCGTATTGGGACATCTGGGTGCCTCCCTTCGGGCGAGCTGGGAAGCGGTCGTTCGCGGTGTTACGCCTCTGGGCAAGGACCAGCCATTGCCGGCGAGACGTGCCTAGCGCCCAACCACTTCCCAACTCGCTGAACTCGTAATTATCACCTTGAAGGAGTACTAGTGATTTTAGTGGTTGACGTTTGCAGCCTGCTGATCAGTCCGGGTCATTAACTGGCCCCCCAGGGTTATGCGTGCCACATTTCCGCGCGTATGGGCTGCCAGGTCAACTTTTTGGCCATTGAACCAGACCTCAACGGCAGAAGCACGGCCCAGCATGACGCGCAAGGGTGCTTTGCCACGATACTCGCGGCTCGTCCCGGCACGCAGCAGATCCATTTCCAGGTGCAGGCCAGCCGCATCCAGGACTTCGATCCAGGTATCGGCTGAAGTCTCGATTTTCAGGTGCTGTGTCTCATCAACTTTCGATGCTGACAGCCCGCTATCGCCTTTGATGACTGGCGATGGCTGCCCAGTTGCCGGGCTGCCGCCATCATGCCCTGCCAACCCTTCTTCAAGCAACCCCTCTTCCCTCATTTCATGCAACTCTAGCGCAGCCATGGAGGCATTGAGGTGGCTGCTGTTCTGAGAAAACCGGACGGCTTCGTGCATGAACTGCCACGCCAGCGTGGCGACAATGGCCGAAGCGACAAGGTAGCTGGTTGCCTTGAGCCACTTGCCCGCATCCCCCCGTTTGAGCTTGAATTCGAAAACTGATCGCACTTCCGGTTCCACACCTGTAACGTGTTCCATGTGCTGATCGAGTTGTTGCGGGTCGATTCCCAAGAAAAGCGCATAATGCCGAATGTGGCCACGCAGGTAAACAAATGGGATTTCACCGGTTTGACTGGATTCAATGGCTTCCAATACGGCGGGCCTGATTCTCGATTGTGTTGCCGCCTTTTCGAGCGTGAGTCCTTGCTTTATTCTTTCATGCCGGAGGATGTCTCCTGGCATCATGGGTATTAATTCTTTTTGGTCGCTCATTCCTGTTCCTGGCCGGTAGCCCGGCTTGCCTGGCTGGAGTCGGGAAATCGCTCAAGCAGTTCCAGGCGATAACGGTTTGCCGATTCAGCATCACCGAGTTTGGATTCTATCCGGTAACCCAGAAATAGGCTATCCGCATTCCATGCTCCTACAGACCCGTAACGCTGCAGAAACGCCCTCGCCCGCAAATAATTATTCAATTGATAACTGACATCTGCCAGGGAAATCAACGCCGACGGCAACTTATCGTTGTATTCAAGTGATTGTCTCAAAAAGGCATCTGCTTTGTCCAGATCACCTTGTTCAAGCGCACAATGCCCGGCATTGGCGTATGCGACTTCCGGTGTCCGGTAAAAGAGATCCTTTACGGCCTTTAGAAAATACTGCTCGGCCCCTTTGCCTTTACCGATACGGCACAAAAAGGCGCCATAGTTGTTATTCACGTCCCCGTCACTGGCATCGTACTTCACTGCTGCTGCGTATTCCTGTTCCGCCTGCTCCAAATCGCCGAGAGTTTCGTACAATACTCCGAGCACAGTGTGCGCCGGAGCATAGGTCACGTCATAAGCCAGCGCTATTTTCAACTTCTCCAGGGCAATTTCATACTGTTCACGCTGCATGTATCCCTGGCCAAGGGAAGTGTTCGTTTCCGCGGCCTTGCGATTATTTTTAAGCTCATCTTCACGGCCTGACGTTGTGCAGGCAGTAATGAGCAATATCAGAACCAGGAGAACTATTCTCATTTCCATCTATACCCCATTTATCTGTTGGTGATCCTCTGTTGGCGTATTCTCTCACTTCGACGGGTTCGATCCAGAACTTTGCCGACCAATTGGCCGCAGGCAGCATCAATATCGTCACCGCGGGTTTTTCTCACGATTGCAATCAAGCCACCTTGCATGACGATTTTCTGGAAGCGCCTGATGCTCTCATCCGATGAGCAGCGGAATTGAGTACCTGGAAACGGGTTGAATGGAATGAGGTTCAGTTTGCTGGGAAGGCGCCTGAGCAGCTTGACCAGTTTTCGGGCATGCTCCGGATGATCATTGATTCCGTCGATAAGCGTGTATTCGAAGGTGATAGTGCGCTTGCGTTTGGCGCCGACATAGTCAGCACAACTGCGCAGCAGTTCCGCGATCGGGTATTTTTTATTAAGTGGTACCAGTTTTTCCCTTAAATCATCAACCGGTGCGTGCAGGGAAACGGCCAACGCAACATCAATGGTGTCACGCAGCCGGTCTATTCCGGGCACCAATCCCGCGGTCGACAAAGTCACCCGCCTGGCCGCCAAGCCAAACCCAAGGTCATGCCGCAACAGCGACAATGCTGATACCACGGCATCAAAATTCAACAGCGGTTCACCCATACCCATCAGGACGACGTTGGTAATGCGGCTGCGTCCATTTCTATCTTGCCCCAGGATTTTTGCAGCCTGCCAAACCTGGCCGATGATCTCCCCGGTAGTCAGGTTGCGACTGAAGCCTTGCGCCCCGGTGGCACAAAAAGTGCAGTTCAAAGCACAACCAACCTGGGATGAAATGCACAGGGTGCCGCGCTTGGGTTGCGGAATGAAAACTGTTTCAATGGCATTTCCACCACCGAAACCCATTAGCCATTTACAGGTCCCATCCACCGATGTCTGGGTCTTCAGAACCCGTGGAGGTACAATTTCCGCGATCAACATTAATCTTTGACGGAGATCCAAGCCCAGGTTGGTCATCCGGTCAAAATCAATGATACCCTGGTGGTAAATCCATTTCATCACCTGTGCAGCGCGGAAAGGCTTTTCGCCAATCGATTGAAAAAACGCCCGGAGCCCGGATTCATCCAGGTCCATCAGGTTGATGCGGGTTACACTTGTCGGCACTGCGTGTTTTCCAAGGCTATCGTGAATGGACGTCTGCAACCGAAAAGAAGCAGGCAATTTCTGTTTCTGCCGTTTCCGGCGCATCTGAACCGTGTACCGCGTTTGCATCGATGCTTTGTGCAAAGTCCGCCCGAATGGTGCCCGGTGCGGCCTCGCTGGGGTTGGTTGCACCCATGAGCTCCCGGTTACGCGAGATAGCATTCTCACCTTCAAGCACCTGGATCATGACCGGGCCCGAGGTCATGAACTCAATCAGGGCTGCATAGAATGGCTGATCGCGGTGTACGGCGTAAAACGCTTCAGCTTCATCGCGGGTCAAATGCTTCATTTTTGCCGCGACGATCTTGAGACCAGCCTGTTCAAAGCGACTGTATATCTCACCAATGACGTCTTTCGCGACGGCATCCGGCTTGATGATGGAAAGCGCTCTCTCGAATGACACTTAAAAACTCCTCATATCCATATGTTTATATTGATTATTTATGAAATCAACCCGCGATACAAGAACCGATTGATAAACAGGTGAATTTTACGGGCAAGTCCGGTGGCGCGCAATGCGCGGATTAAATTCTTGACCCCCACTTCCCTGCAAATTTATGATGGAATGCAGAACCACCGACAACATCGGGTAATGCGGGAACACTAGGATAGAATAGTCGATAGAACAAAAACGACCAAACGAGGCCATGAATGGAAATTCTGTACCTTTTAATCCTGATTCTTACCGTCATCATCCTGGCTTATAAACGAGCACCTCTGCTGGTTGCAATGGCCATCATGTTTGGCCTCACCGTGATCTGGCACGAGTTGCATCACTACTTTTATGTTCCTACTTGGTTCCGTTTCGCCAATGGCATCGTGTGGGTTACCCTGATCGGTTTTTCCATCAAACCACTACGTCGTTTGCTCATCAGTGACCGGCTTTATGGCTGGTTCAGAAAGTCTTTACCCAGGATATCGACTACGGAACGCGAAGCACTCGATGCCGGTACTGTGTGGTGGGATGCGGATATTTTCTCTGGCCGCCCACGCTGGAAAAAGTTATTAAAAACACCCTCGCCGCAACTCAGCGACCGGGAACAGAAATTCCTCGATGGGCCGGTAGAAGAATTGTGCCGCATGCTTGATGACTGGGAAATTTACAACAAGCACCGGAAATTACCCGATAACATCTGGGCCTTCATTCGTGAACACCGCATGCTTGGCATGATCATTCCGGAACAGTACGGAGGGCTGGAATTTTCCGCCCAGGCCAATTCTGCGGTAGTCATGAAACTGGCCAGTCGCAACCTGACCGCAGCCATCACCGTCATGGTGCCAAACTCACTGGGGCCGGGTGAATTATTGCTGCATTACGGCACCGAACAACAAAAAAACCACTACCTGCCCCGCTTGGCCCGAGGAGAAGAAATACCCTGTTTTGCACTCACATCACCTTCAGCAGGGTCCGATGCGGCTGGCATGGAGGATGTTGGCATCGTCTGCAAAGGCGAGTACCAGGGCCGGCAAGTCCTGGGATTAAGACTGAATTGGAACAAGCGTTACATCACGCTGGCACCGGTGGCAACTGTTTTGGGCCTGGCATTCAAGGCCCGGGATCCAGATGGATTGCTGGGGCAAACCGAAGAACTGGGAATCACCTGCGCACTGATTCCCACTGCGACACAAGGGGTCCAAATTGGAAACCGGCACATGCCGGTTGGAGCAATGTTTCAGAACGGACCGACGCAGGGTGAGGATGTATTCATCCCCATGGACTGGGTCATCGGCGGGCAGGAGCGGATCGGCCAGGGCTGGCGCATGCTGATGCAAAGCCTGGCAGCCGGACGGGCCGTTTCATTGCCTGCCCTGGGGACCGCCGGCGGCAAGATGGCTGCGTTGTTATCTGGCGCCTACGCGCGAATCCGCAAACAATTCAATGTCCCCATCGGCGAATTCGAAGGCATTGAAGAACCGCTAGCGAGAATTGGCGGCCGGACCTACCGCATGGACTCTGCCCGCATGCTGACCTTGGTTGCACTGGACCAGGGCGAACGCCCCGGTGTTTTGTCAGCCATACTCAAGTATCAACTCACCGAGGACAATCGCCACTGCATCAACGATGCGATGGATATTCACGGCGGAAAAGGGATCATCACCGGCCCGGGCAATTACCTGGCTCATGCATACCAGGCCCTGCCCATTTCGATCACGGTGGAGGGAGCCAACATCCTCACCCGGACCCTGATCATTTTCGGACAGGGGGCAATCCGTGCGCATCCCTGGCTGCTGAAGGAAATGAATGCGGTCACTGACCCACGGCCCGGCGCGCGGAAATCGTTTGACAAGGCCCTGTTTTCTCATGTTGGCCACATCATCAGCTGTCTGGTACGCAGCCTGGTTCTGGGCCTGACCGGTGGATACGCGACACGCTCACCGATTCGAGGCCCCACAGCGCGTTATTTCCGTCAAATGACCCGCATGTGCGCCGCCTTCAGTTTCACCTCCGATGTGGTGCTGGTTCTGCTGGGCGGCAAATTCAAATTCAAGGAAAAACTTTCAGGCCGGCTGGCCGACGCCCTGATTCATTTGTACCTCGGCAGCGCGGTTCTGAAACGCTACGAGGACGACGGTCGGCCAGAGGAAGACCTGCCCTTCGTCCGTTGGGCGATGGATGACAGTCTCCATACCATCCAGGAAAGCCTGCGAGGGGTGCTTGACAATTTCCCGGTTCCGGGTATTGGGCGGCTGGTAAAATGGATCATTTTTCCGCTTGGTACTCCTTATACCCCACCATCAGACCGTTTGGGGAAAGCCGTCGCGGGCCTGCTGCTGACGGAGAGCGAAAGCAGGGACCGCCTCACTGCAGGCGTCTACATCTCGGACCTGAACGATGCCAGTGGCAGGGTGCATACCGCATTTCACCTGGTCATCAAATCAGCCAATGCTGAAAACGCGGTTCGCAATGCGCTGAAAGAACCCATCACTTATGCCAATTACCGGGAATTGGTCCAAAAAGCCGTTGAGAGCGGCGTGATCACCGAGGAACAGGCTACCCTGGTGCGCCTCGCGCAAGAGGCAAGCCGGGCGGTTATAGAAGTGGATGATTTTCCGCGCTCAGTGATTGAGGGCGACCAGTAAGGGGTCAGGTTCAATTAATCAATTAAAAAGTGGATCGGTTACAATCAATCATCGGCTTGATTAATTGAACCTGACCCCTTATTACCCCACAGGAAATCCAACAGGTCCTGCTTGGCATTCAACCCATCTTGATATCCGAGGCTGATCAACTCCTTGCAATAGGATGACTCAAACAGCAAGTAACTGGCCATACGCCAGTCCTTGCCCCAACCCCCCAATGCTCGCAGCAGCATCCGGACAGCCCAGGGAATTTCTGACGCATGTTCCTGCGTCACATCACGCAAATCACGGCTGGGCCGGATAACCAGTGAATCCATTCGTTTCAGTCCACTTGTTGCCTGAAGATCTTCTGGCATTAAGGCCAGCATGCGATTAATCCGGTTCATCCGGTTCAGGTCGGAATTGAGTGTGTCCATGAAAATGGTGTCAAGCAGGTAACCGCCGATCTCTCCCGGTGTGGGGTAAGGCACTAGATTTTCGGGGGACGGGTCCGGTTTCTCATCGCGTGTCGTGATAACCAAAAGGCGGTCAGCACCCAGGTGAATCGCCGGGCTGAGCGGAGCCAGCATGCGGATGCCCCCGTCGCCAAAATACTCGCTCCCGATCAGCACCGCTGGAAACAGGAACGGAAGCGCCGCTGAAGCCAGCAAGTGATCGACGCTAATTTTTGCCGGCCGGCCGTGACGGCGTACGCGCGACCACGGCTCGATACCGGCTTGTCCCTGGTAAAAACTGATGGCGGAAGCACAACTGTAGCCAGCAGCGGTTATGGTAAGTCCACGGAGACTGCCACTATCGATTGCAGTATCCAGGCCTTCTAGCTGGAGTGTTTCCTCCAGGAACCCTCTCAGTGGCTCATTATCCAGCAGGGATTTGGGGAAACCCACCAGGCTCGCCCCAAACGACATGGACAAGGCCCATTGGACAGCGGACTTGAATACGCTCCATATGTCTGTCCGGTAAACGCGTGAGCATTGCATGGTGGACCAGAATTGTTCCAGCTTATCGACGCCAATTCCGAATTCATGAGCGTGACTGGCCAGGACTGCTGCATTGATTGCGCCTGCTGAAGTTCCGCATATGATCGGAAAGGGATTGCCCGCATCGCCAGCAATGTCCTTGACTGCCTTCAAAACACCAACCTGGTAAGCACCCCTGGCGCCACCGCCTGGCAGAATCAGAGCTGTAGATCCTTTGTTAGTGTTCGTTCGCATATTGCATCAGTATCCAAGACAGATGATCGTTAATGGGCCCCATATCATACGCAAGTAAAAAATTTTACAAGGAATTTAATGCGGGCCAGGTCAACGGAAACAAAAGAGTCAGTCGATGGTATACTTTGCGCAAACTGGAGATGCGAGGCTGAGTAGCTGGCTTATTAGCATTGAATTCAGTATCTTAAAACGATCAAGCAAGTTAGTAACGGCCGTTGAAAAGGGAATTCAAATTGAGCGAACTGAAGGAATTAAACCGCGAACTATTGGCAACTGAAGGGTGTCACGCGCGCCTGCTCGAAGCGCAGGAAACAGTCAATGGAATCTTGCTGGGAAAAGATCAGCAAGTACGGCTGTCGTTCTGCTGTCTTCTGTCACGCGGACATTTGCTGATTGAAGATGTACCCGGCGTCGGTAAAACGACGCTGGCTCTGGCAATGGCCAGGGTGATCGGCATCGACTACCAGCGTATTCAGTTCACCAGTGACCTGCTGCCGGCAGATATCCTTGGCGTTTCCATCTACAAGCGTGACAAAGAGGAATTCGAATTTCATCCCGGACCGATTTTTGCCCAGGTCATACTGGTGGACGAGATCAACCGGGCTAGTCCCAAAACCCAAAGCGCGCTGCTCGAAGGCATGGCCGAAAACCAGGTCACCATCGAGAATACGACACACCCACTTCCCGAACCGTTTTTTGTTGTGGCAACCCAGAACCCGCTGGATCTGGTGGGTACTTTCCCCTTGCCCGAGTCCCAATTGGACCGGTTTCTACTCAGCTTTTCACTGGGCTATCCCGATCCGGTTGCCGAGCGTGAACTGCTGACCACCGAGGAGCGCAGCCGGATGCTGGACAGAACGACGCCCCTACTTACTTCACAGGACATCAAGGCACTGCAGAAGGATTGCGAAGAAGTGCACGTAAGCGACGACCTTCTGGATTATGTCCAGGCCCTGCTGAAAGAGACCAGGGATGACCGTTGGTTCGAAACCGGCTTGTCCCCCCGGGCGGGCCTGTACCTGCTCCGGGCAAGCCGTGCTAATGCCTTCCTGGAAGGTCGAGACTACGTCACACCAGAGGATGTAAAAATCATCTTCCCGAGCTTGGCAAGACATCGGCTCAGCCCGTCTTCGGGATTCGCGCAATCAGCGGATGAGCAGATTGCGGAATTACTGGACCAGGTGTCTATCCCCTGAAACCAGTATCATCTTGAAGGAGTACCACGAACTGCGATGAGCACCGCTGCACTGATGTCAAGAGGAAACGGCATTAACCAGCGATTCAATTTGTGGATTCTGGAGCGCGTCAGGCAAAAACGCGGATCGCCAGAGCTTCCTTTCACCCTGGAATACCGCCATATCTACGTGATGCCGACGATGTTCGGATTCTGGTTTGGCATTCTGCTAGCCCTGACTGCAATCGGTGGCCTCAATTTTAATAACAACATGGTGCTGATGCTGGCTTTTCTCCTGGCAGCTATCGCCCAATTGACCAGCCTGCTGGCTTACCGCAACCTGTCCGGCATGACGCTTCTCGGATTCCGCGCCACGCCTGTGTTTGCGGGCCAGGCTGCGCGTTTCACGGTATTACTGAAAAACCCCGAGGAACGCCTTCGATTTGCCATTCAGCTTGTTTCCAGGGAATCCAGTGACTGTACGGATATCAAACTACAGGCAACCGGGCGATTGGAATTGGATTTGATGACCAGCCGTCGCGGCTGGATCGAAATGGAGCCGTTTCGAATTGAAAACAGGTATCCGTTGGGATTATTCCGGGCCTGGTCGGTGATCATCCCCAAGGCACGTTGCCTGGTTTACCCAGCCCCTGCTCCCCATCCACCGCCGTTGCCAAAAACCGGTCGAGGTGACTTTGGAATCACCCGCAAGGGTGAAGGTGAACATCTGCATGGATTGCGTGAATACCAACCGGGTGATCCGTTGGGTCGAATTGCCTGGCGGACCAGTGCGCGCCACCAGACACTGTATTCCAAGATCATGGAGTCGCCCTGTGAGGAAGCCTGCGAACTCAACTGGTATTTGCTGCGGGGGCTTCGCACGGAGGAAAAACTTTCGATTTTGACCGCCTGGATTCTGCGGGCAGAACACCAGCAGATTCCCTACAGCCTGGAAATGCCCGCCACCGCTTTGCCAGCAGCATTGGGTGAGGACCACCGCAACGCCTGCCTCGAAATACTGGCCCTGTTCGAAAAATGACAGGCCCCAGCCAAAAAGCCACGCGCTGGGTGATCGCCTCCTTATCTTTTGCCATGGCTCCTCAACTGGTCAAGATGCCGATTCCGCTAGTCATCATGACCTTGCTCCCATTGATGTGGCGGATCGGAGCGGAAATTCGCGGCTGGAAACCTCTGCCTGCACTGGTTCGTCACGGCGCGACGGCTCTTGCCTTGCTGGCCTTGTATTTTTCCTACGGGAGCATAGCGGGCCGGAGGGCCGCCATCAGTCTCCTGACGGTCATGCTCGCACTAAAATTGATCGAGTCCTATCGCATTCGTGACGCACGTCTGATCGTGAGCTTCAGCCTGTTTCTCTGTACCACCCAGTTTATGTTCAACCAGGGAATATTGATGCCGATTTACGGTGTGTTCACCATTATTATGGTCCTGGTGACACTGACTCAACTCCACCGCAACGAAGCCTATTTTGCCTTCGATGAGACACCACCCGTCAGTGTATCCCTGTTTTCGGAACTGGGTTTTAGTTTTCGCCTGTTAATGCTTGCCATACCAGTGGGCCTTGCCTTCTTCCTGTTTTTTCCCCGCTGGGTTACACCGTTGTGGGGCATTCCCGAGGCCACATTGGATGCAAAGTCCGGCCTCTCTGACTCCATGTCGCCTGGCAGTATTCAAAACCTTTTCATGGACGACAGCCCGGCATTCAGGGTTGTGTTCGATGGCCGCATTCCACAACCTTCGGACCTGTACTGGCGGGGCCCGGTGTTCTGGGATTTTAACGGTCGGACCTGGCGGGGCGGCTTCTACGGCAAGAACCTGGGCGTGGCATCACAGCCGGAAGCAAACGAGGCGCCGTGGACATACACCGTTCAACTCGAACCCAATGAGCGGCACTGGCTGTTTGCGCTCGATTACCCTGCGACGAGGCCTCGTCACTCACGTATTACGATTGATTTTCAGATACTCAGGCGCCTGCCCGTAACGCAGTTGCTGCAGTATTCCATGGTTTCAGATCCCGTTTTCGTGGATTCACCGGAGTTAGGCGTTACCTTGAAAAATTCCGCATTGGATTTACCGGTTGACTCCAATCCCAGGACCAGGAAACTGATTGAACGCTGGAAGAGCGAAGGCCTGGACGGTCAAGCGATGGTGCGACGAGTGCTGACTCACTTCAACACCGAAGAGTTTCATTATTCCCTGGATTCACCTCTGCTTGGCAGGCATTCAGTGGATGAATTCCTGTTCGATACCCGCACTGGCTACTGTGAACACTATGCGTCCGCTTTCACCGTGATGATGCGAATGGCGGGTATTCCAAGCCGTATCGTCACCGGATATCAGGGCGGCTGGTATAACGAGATCGGCCAATACCTGCTCGTACGGCAGTCGGATGCCCATGCCTGGTCTGAAGTCTGGTTTCCGGATCAAGGCTGGACCCGGGTAGACCCGACTGCGGCCGTTTCTCCCTTACGGATTGCACGCGGTTCCCTGAGCGCAATTCCGGCCCCCAGGCATTTACTCGACTATAGCTGGTTACGTAGTTTCAGAAACGGTGTCGATATCGTCCAGCAACGCTGGAATGATTGGGTTATCAAGTTCAGCGCAGACAGCCAGGCCCGGATGTTTTCATCATTCGGACTGGAACGGTTGACCCCTTCGATGCTGGTAGCCACCCTGTTTGTGGTGATCGGCCTATTCTCGTTCCTCTTGTTGCCATTCATCCTCCGGGTCAAAGGGCCAGACAGAAAGGATCCCTTACGTGCTGTCTGGCTAAAGTTTCTGCAACGGCTGAAAACCGTGGGTTTCGAAGCCTTACCTTCCAGAGGTCCAATTGAGCTTGCGCACTCCGCTGCAATACAATTGCCACGAGATTCGCGCTCTATTCATCACATAGCGGACTTGTACAGTCGCAGCCGGTACTCCGGAACGCCCCCTCCGTTGCGGCAACTCAAAGACGCAATCAAGGATTTTCATCCAAAGAAAAACACCGGTTGATGCGGAATGTTTTATGCAATACAGTGTCCAAAATACAGTTCCATTTTGAGTGCGACCCCATGACCAAAAACAATTACAACCGTATCGCATATGGCGGAACTGCCTGTGTACGCCAGGCGACGGCAGAGTCAACTATAATAACTCCACGTAACAGGCCTTAAAGTCTCAATGCCCGAATTCAACGGTTTTCCGAAAGACTTTTTCGGTTTTTTCGAAGACCTTCGCAACAATAACAACCGGGCCTGGTTCAACCACAACAAAGACCGCTACTATGAATCCGTAGTCAGTCCGATCAGTGAATTCATTGTTTGTATCGCACCCCGTTTGAGAAAAATTTCCAGGCATTACACGGCCGATCCCCGGCCTCATGGCGGTTCCATGTTCCGGATTTATCGTGACACGCGATTTTCAAAAGACAAGACACCCTATAAAACGCATGCAGGCGTGCAATTCCGCCACGCAGCAGGAAAAGGTGCACACGCTCCCGGTTTCTATGTCCACCTGGCTACGGATGGCCTTTACTTCGGCGGTGGTGTATGGACGCCACCCGCTCCACAATTGAACCGGATCCGGGACTACATCGCCGACAATGCCCGTGCATGGGCGCGAATCACCAATGCAAAAAAGGTACGCGACGTCGGAGGCATTAAAGGCGATTCACTGAAACGGCCCCCCCGGGGTTTCGATGCCAAACACATACACATCGAAGACCTGAAACGGAAAAGTTTCTACGTCATGACCGTGGCAGATGCTCATACAGCACTGAGACCGGGATTCATTGATGAAGTGACCGAGGCTTTCCGGCGTGCCACGCCACTAAATCGTTTCATCACCGGCGCATTGGATTTGCCGTTTTGACGCAACATACGTCGCATGCAAACATTTTTTATCAGTGTCCTGCTCATTCCGCTGGCCTGGGGTGTGTGGACGTACAATCGCCTGGTTGGTACGCGTAATCAGGTCAAAGAAGCCTGGGCGGTGATCGAC
>JADFKH010000260.1 GCA_022565025.1 Pseudomonadota bacterium | reverse complement strand
GCTCCGCGTTCAGGGGCTCGGTAACCACCATCATGGAATGCAACGGAATCAAGCGGCGCTGCTGACCGGGCAGGGTGTTGGAGTAGCCCTCGGTGGCCACTACAATCGTTTGCGCTGTCACGTTTCCGCGCGGCGTGCGCAGCCTGCGTCCGGTGATTTCCACCACGGGGGTCTGCTCACAGAGCCTGACTTGCCGCTTTTCGACAGCCTCCGCCAGCCCCCGCGCAAGGCGGGCGGGGTGGATCGCAGCGCAATGGCTCATCAGCAACCCCCCCAGCGACTGGTCGATGTTGAGCATACTACGGGTTTCGGCCGCACTCAGCCAACGGTAGTCCTTATCGCTGAAACCCTGGCGGTGCAGGTACTCCAGATGTTCGTGCAAACGCTTCAGTTGCGCTGGCAGCACGGCGACTTCCAGTGCACCGGCGCGCTCGAAATGGCAATCAATCGATGTCTGTTGCGCCACGCGTCCGACTTCCCTGACGGCATCGAACATCTGTCGTTGCAGGCGCACGGCGCCATCACGAGAATTTGGGTCGTCGAACCAGTGTTCGATGCCCGACAGGTAAGCCGCGCACCAGCCGCCGTTGCGGCCTGAAGCACCGAAACCGGCAATTTCCGCTTCCAGGATGGCAATGTTCAGGCCGGGATCGTGCTGCTTCAAGTACCAGGCGGTCCACAAGCCGGTATAACCACCGCCAACAATGGCAATGTCGACCTCGATATCGCCGTCCAGCGCGGGCCGGGGCACCAGCGAACCGGGGACGCTGTCGAGCCAGAAACTCAAGTTCCGGTAGCCCTGCTCGAAGTTGTTTTCTTGTCCATTCATGGCGGTTATTGTATTGCCTGTGTCTATTTTCATCTGACTGTGTTACCGCTTCAAGAAGTTTATCGCCTGCAACACCCTCTCATTCCGAATATTGGTACTTGCAGCGATACCAGCGCCGGTTGATACTGTGTGGTGTAACGAATTACGTGTATCTATCAGCGTCTGGTAAAACATGAAAATTCTGACCAAAGCCTTCCATGAACCCCAGGGTCTGCTGTACCACGGCGGCGCCGTTATCTACGGCGTGGGTGGCTACGTACTGGGTCTGTATGGTCTGTTCAGTGACAATCTGTGGCTCAATGCGGGCGCCACCGCGCTGCTGGCCCACGCGATGACTATTTCCGCCTACATGGTCCACGAATGCGGACATAACACCGTATTTCGCAGCAACCAAACCAATGCGCTGCTGGGACGCTTCCTGAACTGGATTTGCGGGACTTCCTACGGCACTTTCGAGGACATCCGCTACAAGCATTTTCGCCACCACATGGATAATGACGATGTGGTCTGGTTCGTGTGTGAGGATTATTTGCAGTGCCATCCACGGCTGGTGGAATGGATCAAGTTTTTCGAGTGGTTCTATGTCCCGGCCCACGACATGATCATGCACTTCATCACCACGTTCGCGGCCTTCATCATCCCCGAGCGGCGGGACCAGTGGGTACGGAATGTCATCGTGATCCTGGTTCGCGGCGGGGTTTTTTTCACCGTGCTGTATTTCTACCCGAAAGCGGCCATTCTCTACCTGGTGGCCTACATGATGATGATGCACATCCTGCGTTTCAAGGACAGCGTGCAGCATGATTATGACAGCAACAAGACACTTTTCGCAGAGGATCCACCGTCCCGCTTCGGCGGTCGCAAAACCGAGCAGGCGCACACCTTCAGTAACCCGGAGTGCCTGAAATACGACTGGCCCAACTGGTTCACCCTGTGTTTTGGCTTTCACAATGCCCATCATAAGCGGCCGACAGTACCCTGGTACCGGCTGCCGGCTTACTACCGCGAACAGTTCGGCACGGGTCCGGAACAGGTGATTCCTTTTATGACCCAGTTGAAGATGTACCACAAGTACCGGGTGAACCGGGTTGCGCAGTCCGGCAGTGAACTGGATGAACTGCCGGAGCCGATGGAAGAAGAATACCTGAGGCGTGCGCGTGCCGGGCAGATTTACGGCGGCAACGCGGTTTCATTTCTGAATTCATTCTGAGCAAGAAAGCAGCACATTGAGAACCTTCAGGGAAGCCGTACAGGGCGAAAAATTCGCCATCACGGCCGAGTTGACGCTCAAGCGGGGGTCCATCAAGGATGACGTATTGCAACAGGCCGATATCCTCGGTCCGTTGGTCGATGGCATCCAGGTAACCGACAACCCCTGGTCGTGGGTCCAGATGTCCGCCGTGTCAGCTGCCAGCATCCTGATTCATCACGGCATCGACCCGATTCCGATATTCACCTGCCGTGACCGCAACCGCAT
This sequence comes from Pseudomonadota bacterium, assembly GCA_022565025.1. Lineage (GTDB taxonomy): Bacteria > Pseudomonadota > Gammaproteobacteria > Xanthomonadales > SZUA-36 > JAJRRA01. The sequence goes on along the minus strand of JADFKH010000260.1, from coordinate 894 downwards.
CGCTCTGCAAAGCGACCTGATCGGCCTGCGTGCGCTGGGGGTCACCAGCGTGTTGCTGATGCGGGGCCACCGCGTACCTGAAAACCACGTCCTACCGGCCACTACCGTTTTCGACACCACCGGCCGGGAACTGATCGCGATGGCGTCAGACCTGGGCGAGGATGAGACGCTGGGCCCCGGCCGGGCGTTTTTCATCGGTATCGGAGCACGGGCGTTCCGGCCCAACCGCGGTTGGCGGGCCGAATCCCTGACCGAGCGCGCGAATGCCGGCGCCCGGTTCCTGCAGACCCAGCTCTGTTTCAACATGGATATCCTGCGCCATTACATGAAGCGTTTTGTGGAGGCGAAACTGACCTGGAATTACTCGGTGATGGTATCGCTGTCACCCCTGCCATCGGCCCAAACGGCGCAATGGCTGAAGGAAAACATGAGCGATTCACGGATTCCCGAATCCATCATCCAGCGTTTGGAGGATGCGCGAGACCCGCAGCGCGAAGGCATTGAAATATGCGCCGGTTTGATGCGGGAAATCTCCGAAATACCGGGTGTCTCGGGTGTGAACCTGATGACCACCGGCAATGCCCAGAGCATTCCCGCCGCGATCGAGGCCTCAGGTTTAAGGGGTAGTACTCCGTCAAGGTGATAATTGCGGGTTCAGAGGCACCCAGATGTTCCAAGACAAGGCGCAGACCGCAAAGAATGGCCCAGTCCTTCTTAAGGGCTGTAACACAGTATTGGGACATCTGGGTACCTCCCTTCGGGCGAGCTGGGAAGCGGTCGTTCGCGGTGTTACGCCTCTGGGCAAGGACATGCCATTGCCGGCGAGACGTGCCTAGCGCCCAACCACTTCCCAACTCGCTGAACTCGTAATTATCACCTTGACGGAGTACTAGT
>JADFKH010000259.1 GCA_022565025.1 Pseudomonadota bacterium | reverse complement strand
GTTGCCTGAATGCCGCGCCCGTGCCTTTTCCTTATCGCGTTCTGATAACGCCTCCAGCAGCCGCTCACGCTCTTTGTCGGACAGGTAGCGCACCCGGTGTTCCTTCGGCACCTTCACGTGAACCGTGGCCGCCGGGTTGGTGGCGGCAATGCCCCACTTCACAGCCAGATTGAGCGCGCCTTTGAGGCTGCCCAGATCACGCCTGACAGTGTTCGGCTTCGCAGTCTTCAACCTGCCTGCTTTCCACTTTTCAATCTGGAATTCACTCAGCTTATCCAGCCGGGTTTTCAACAGTGACTTGCAGGCGGCCAGCAGCCGCTCGACATCCATTATGCCGGTCTTGTGCTGAACCTCTACGAAGTCCTGATACTTGCTGGTGAGAAATTTTTGCAAGGTAGGGCATCGGCTGCGGCTGGATTCGATCTTCTTACCGTTCAAGTGGTCACCCTGCATTTTCTTTGCCTTGGTCCACGCCTGGCTCAGGTTCAGCAGATTGGCATCACCCACTTTGCGGATACAATTTCGCTCCAGTTCAATCAACCAGGTTTTCGTACCGGTCGGCATGATGCGCAGGATCAGACCGGGCCGCAATCGGTCACGCAATTGGTAGCGGATTTCCTGCGGTCTGTTACTCTTGACGGTGTTCTCGTTGAATTCGGTTTTTGAGCGTTTCGGCATGGTTTTTACTCCCAAATATAGCGCGGGTACGCAAACGGGTACACAAAACCATTGTACGTCATTAGACGAATTGCTACAACATAAAACAAATAACGATATGAAACATTGGCTTATAGATGTAAGGTATTGATAGTAAAACCCTATAAATTGCAATGGGGTTGCAGTGGTCGGAGGTTCGAATCCTCTCGCCCCGACCATTTATGAAAAGGCCGCTTCAAGGTGGCTTTTTCAAATTACGGCCAAAGCTGCACCGATTCGAACATCGCCGCTGGCGGCGATGGCCCCGCAGTGAGCCCTTCGATTCTGACATAATTTTGTACCGTGAACGTTTTTCGCAGATAATCGGGTACTGACGCTATCATTGCACTTGATTACGGGTCTCGTGAGACCGATATCGTACAGGTCACGTGCGGAGACAAATATGACGCCTTTTGAAAGCGTAATGCGGGAAATGCCCGATATTGCCAATGATGCCAAGGCCGAGGTGGCCGGTAAACTGGCATGGGTGGGCATGAACGAGATCGAGATGCCGGTCTATATCGAGGATGATGCAGGTGAACTGATCCAGTCAACAGCACTGGTTACCGTCTATGTGAACCTGATCGATCCCGATGTCCGGGGCATTCATATGTCCCGGCTCTACCTGCATCTGGACCAGGGCTTCGGCAAACGGCCACTCAGTCCATGTACCCTGAGGCAGTTGTTGTGTGCATTCCTGGATTCCCATGAAGGTCTCAGTGACCGGGCACTGATCCGTGTTGATTTTGATTTCATCACCCGCCGCCCAGCGCTCGCGAGCGATAACCAAGGCTGGCGGCGCTACCCCGTCTCGATGATCGGGATCCTTGAAGGCCAAGAGTTCAGCCTGGAAATGGGGCTGGAAATTTTGTATTCCAGTACCTGTCCTTGTTCAGCAGCGCTGTCACGCCAGATGATCCAGGAAAAGTTCCGCCAGGATTTCTTCGGGCATGACAAAGTTGATGTCAGCAAAATTCACGAATGGCTGGGCAGCGATGAGGGAATTCTCGCTGTGCCGCACAGTCAGCGCAGCGCTGCAGAAGTCCGCGTGCGGCTGACACCCACTTTCGAAATGTTCCCAATCGTGGAACTGATTGACGAAATCGAAAATTCTCTCAAGACGCCAGTACAGGCTACCGTCAAGCGTGAGGACGAGCAGGCTTTTGCCTTATTGAACGGCAGCAACCTGATGTTCTGTGAAGACGCCGGACGCCGCATTCAGACCGCGCTCAACCGCGACGAGCGCATTCTCGATTTCTGGGCACGCTGTACCCACTACGAAAGCCTTCACCCGCACAACGCCGTATCGGTAGTCACCAAGGGCCTTGAAGGCGGCTACGTCGCAGAATCGGGCGCCCCAGTGCGCCTGGATCTTTCCCGGACCTAAATCGAACAGGGCTCAGTTATCTTATTCAAGGATTTGTTGCGGAGTTCCTTTCATTAGTAACTGCGGGTCCACCCGGCGGTTCAACCAGTTCATGCGCCAGTCGAGGTGCGGTCCTGACGCCCGGCCGGTGGAGCCAATTTCTGCAATCAGGTCGCCTTGTTGGACCGTTGTTCCCGCTTCGACCAGGATCTTGCTGAGGTGCAGAAAGGTTGAAGACAGGCCCTGACCGTGATCCAGAATCAGAGTGCCTCCGGAGAAATACATGTCGGGATGGTTCAGGGTTACGATTCCGGCGGCGGGCGCATACACCGGGCTGCCCGCCGGTGCTGCAATGTCCAGGCCAAAGTGGGGACGGCGGGGTTCTCCGTTGAGAATGCGTTGGCTGCCGTAAACACCGCTGATGCGGCCCTGTGCGGGCCAGGCGAACCCTGGTGCATAGTCGGTCCGCGCATCGCGGCGGGAACGTGCGGAAGAGACCATGGCTGCTTCTTCAGCGATGCGTTTTGCTGCCGCGGGATCGGGAGTGACGGTTCTGGGTGGCAGTCCGTCCACTTTTTCAATGTTGTATTCCCGCGGAGCAACGGTCAGCGTCACAAGTTCATCAAAGCCCGGGCCCCCTTTGACGCGTAACAAACGTTCACCGGTTTCATCGCGACCGAAGCCGATAAGGAACTTCCCTTCACCGGAAACCATGACCTCAGTATCGTCCAGGAAGATCTGATTTCCGGGCTGCGTCAGGCCAAAGATCAGCCCGCCCTGGATGCACTCGCCACGCAACTCGAGCGCTTGTGCAATATTGAACCAGCCCGTCGCTACGATAGTAAACAAGCCGGCACGAAACCAGAGAGTGTGGAACATGGCAATGTGCGGGTTAGTGAATGATCTTGATGGACTGGCCGGGCTGGATAACGGTATTGTACCCGAGGCCGTTCCAGCTCATGATGTCGTTGATCTTGACCTTGTGTTTCCTGGCTATGGTCCACAGCGAGTCACCCCGTTGAACGACGTATTGTACCGTGCCGCCGCTGGCCGGGGCCTGCGTTGGGCTGTGGAATACCGTGATGGTTTTGCCGGCCCTGAGAGTGCGGGGGTCGGTAATGTTGTTCCAGCGTTGAAGAT
>JADFKH010000258.1 GCA_022565025.1 Pseudomonadota bacterium | reverse complement strand
GGCCGATCCTTCGAAAACCATAGCTATGGCTATGCTTGTTCGAACGATCGACCAAACTGTATTGCCAGCTACACTGCACAACCGGATCCTTCGTGCAATATGCGGGCTAGTAGCCCGCTATTTATTATGATTTGAAAATGCTTTCTCTTTCCCTGAATGAGTGGCTTGGCCTGCTGGAATCCAGGCATCCCAGGACCATTGATCTCGGCCTGGAGCGTAGCCGCGAGGTATGGGAGTCTATGGGTTCTCCTCGCCCCGCCGGGCAGATCTTTACGGTAGCAGGCACCAACGGTAAAGGTTCCACGGTCGCCTATCTGGCTGGAATGCTCCGGGCACTGGGCTACTCTTGCGGGAGTTACACCACCCCCCATTTATTCCGCTATAACGAAAGGGTCCAGGTCAATGGAATCGACGCCTCGGACAGACAACTGGTGGATGCTTTCGAGCGAGTCGAAGCAGCCAGGTGTGATGTCAGCCTGAGCTACTTCGAGTACGGGACCCTGGCGGCAATTTCCTTGATGAACGAGGCTGGTCTTGATTTTGCCATCATGGAAGTCGGCTTGGGTGGACGCCTGGATGCGGTGAATATTCTGGATGCGAACTGCGCGGTCATCACGACCGTCGGGCTCGATCACCAGGAGTATCTTGGTGATGACCGCGAGAGCATCGGGCGTGAAAAAGCCGGAATTATCCGCAGGAATATACCACTGGTCTGCGGAGAAACGGATCCTCCTGCCAGCGTGTTAGCGGAAGCATCCCGCCTGCAAGCGAGGGTGTTGCGCCTCGGCCATGAATTCAATGCCGTCTACGACCAGCAGAGCATTCGCTTCACAAAAGGTGAAACTGTTTTTCTGCTACCCAGGCCGCAAATGATCGGCCAGCACCAGGTCAATAACCTGGCGATGGCCCTGGCCGCTTTGCTCGAATTGGTGCCAGACGCTTCAAATAGCGTTCATCAGTTGGTGCGTGGTTTGGCATCGGTGTCTCTGGCCGGCAGGTTACAGCAGGTCTCAGACCACCCGCGGGTCTATGTTGACGTTGGTCACAATGCCCTGGCGGCGGAGGCCATCCTGGCGGCGCTCAGCGAGCTTGCCGGACAGGATGCAGATTTAAACTGCCACTGCGTTATCGGGATGCTGGCGGACAAGGATGCGGCAGCCGTAGCACAAATTTTCGAACCGGTGGTGCGCAGCTGGTATTGCGCGGGACTGGGTGGCGAGCGAGGACAGACCGGGGCAGAACTCGCCACGCGAATCATGGCAGGGGCAGTCAATGCAAAAGTCATCTCCTTTGCAGATGTCGACATGGCCCTGGATGCCGCGCTGGATTCCGTGGGTGCGGAGTGCCCATCGTCGGCTTGGGTACTCGTATTTGGGTCATTCCTTACCGCCAGTCAGGCCATCAGCAGATGGCAGTCAGATCAACTAGAAGTTCCTCCGCATAAGGAACTTGATACTGCTAGAATTCCACCATGATTCGCCATGAGTCGTCACCAAACATTGGGAGTTGCTAATGGACAAAGCCCTAAAGCAAAGAATGGTTGGAGCCACCGTCCTGATTGCACTCGCGGTCATCATTTTGCCCATGCTGTTGGGCGGCCGTCCTGAAGGTGACTCCCAGCAATCACGGAAAATCGAACTACCAGCGCAACCACCGGAACTTAGTTTCGAAACCCGGCGCTACCCCATTGGTGAACAGGGCCTTGAACAGCAGGCAAAAAAGGACCCATCCACACCGGAAGATACGGTCCGCCAGTTGCCTCCACCAAAGGTCCCGGCGAGTAAAGTTGATAAACCCGATGCTGTCAATTCCACCGTTGGAAAATCCGGCATCGATGAACAAGCATCAATGCCAGTAGTGACAAGTAATGCGCCTGTGCCGCTTGAAAATTCACCAGATACCGGGCGTTTTGTTGTCCAGGTTGCTAGTTTTGGCGCGCTTGATAACGCCAACAAACTCTCTGCTACGCTCAGGAGCAACGGATATTCGGTAATCCGGTACAGCGTCAAATCGGAAGTGGGCGTATTGCATCGCGTTCGGGTGGGTCCTTATGCCTCCGAAGCAGAGGCCAACAGGACTGCGAGTGATCTGGAATCGAAGGTCCCTGGCGTCAAACCGCGTGTCATGGACCTCCAGCCCGGGAAAAGCGCTCAGATTACGACACCCTCCGACCCGCTGATCAGGTGGATTGTCCAGCTCGGTAGTTTTTCCAGTGCTGCAAACGCAGAAAAACTGGTAGCCTCCCTGAGACTTGATGGCTTGAGTGCTTATAGCGAAATGGTCAGTTCTTCAGGATCGAGCATTTACCGCGTTCGCATCGGGCCTTTCCTGCAACGCGAAGAGGCCATGCGCGTCGAAAGCCAGGTGCGCCAGAAGAACTCGCTTGACGGCGTTGTGATGAGTACAGATTGATTGACCTGGCCTGACTACGCAATACTGGGCACAATCGCGATTTCTATCCTGGTCGGTGCTCTGCGCGGATTCATCAAGGAAGTATTTTCCCTGGTAGTCTGGGCTGCAGCTTTCATCATTGCCTACCAGTATGGCGGTGATATTGCCGGCCTGATGGATGATCATATATCCTTACCGTCCGCCCGTACCGCAATGGGCTTTACCGGCCTGTTTATTGTGGTCTTGCTGATTGGCGGTCTCTTGAATTACCTGCTTGGCCGCCTGATTGAATCCACCGGCTTAAGTGGAACGGACCGGCTGCTTGGTGGAGTTTTTGGAACTGCCAGAGGCCTGGCGCTGGTTGTTACGGTTCTCCTGGTAGCGGGCTTTACGCCCATACCTGCTGATCCCTGGTGGAAAGATTCTCAACTGGTTCAGCGCCTGATGCCTTTGGTTGAATGGTCTTCCGGTTTTCTGCCTGAAAATGTCAGCGAGCATCTTGAATTCGATCCGCAGGAACAATCAGTGAAAGAAGAAGAGGTCGCCGAGGAGGAGGGGGAGATGGATGAAAAAGCAACCGAGGCCGATGGGAGCAACAGCAAAAAATGAATTCCCGAATTGTGCGGCCGGCATGCTAAAATTTCGCGCGAATGAGGAGCCGGAAATCTAACAGGGGCTGGCGAAATGTGCGGAATCGTAGGAATAGTCGGTAAAAGTGCTGTTGCTCCGGCTTTGTATGAAGCCTTGACCATGCTTCAGCATCGCGGTCAGGATGCTGCGGGTATTGCTACCCTTGATGGTTACCGGATCA
>JADFKH010000073.1 GCA_022565025.1 Pseudomonadota bacterium | reverse complement strand
CTGCTCCGCCGCAACCGGCCCGGCTGCATGGTCCGCGGGTTTTCTCAGAATCGACCACAGCAGGCGGAAGGCGTTGAATAACAGGATCCACAGGCCCAGCATCAGGAACACGCCCGATATCGCAAACACCGCCAGGTAAGGCCGGATTTCCATCATCATCTGCTGGAAAGCACCGCCACTATACAAACCCTTAACCATGCCGGCGAGAACCAGCGAGGCCAGGAATACGGCCAGTGCGATATTGGTCATCCAGAATCCGTAGCTGACCTGTCTTGAGCAGGCAGCCCGCACGTCCATCGGCAATTCTTCCCGGATCACGTAGAACACCGAACCCAGCAATATCATGGTGTTGATGCCGATGGTGGCGCCCATGGCATGGGCCACCGTGACATGCGTGCCATGCGTGATCAGGTTAAACGCCGGCACCGAGATGGCGATGGCCAGAATCACGTTGGCAAAGATCCAGAAATCGGTGGCCACGAAAAAGCGGTAGGCGTTGCAATGGAGGTTTTTCTGATAGCAGTCCAGGGAAGCGCGCCAATCCCACAGTATCTTGCCGAGGATCAGCAATTCGCTCATGCTGACGATATACGCCAAGTGCCGGATCCACGGTTCCGAAGGCACCAGGTAGGTATGGTGGGCCCAGCCGAACATCAGTCCGGCGAGACCGAGGAAATACATGCAAAAGGCCAGCCTGGAACGGCCTATCTCACCATTGCCGCTGATCTTGCCGGCGACGAAGATGGCCGTGCCGTAGCACAGCATATTCCAGGATCCGGTCATGGAGCCATAGGACTTCCACTGCACGGTGATCTCGCGAACCATGTTTTCCCGGAAAAACGGCAACAGCCACAGGTGTGCTTCGAGGAATGTGAACAGGAAGAAAAATATGCCGGTACCCCACATCCACAAGTACACGGGCCATTGACCGGCCTGGCGCAGGGCCGACTTGAAATAGTTGACCCCGAACAAGACCCACGACGCCACGATGGGAATGCTCAGCGCGGCGGGGTACTCGAAGTATTCACGGCCGCCGAACTTGCCGGCCAGGTAACTGGCCAGGATCGCCAGGCCGGTGACGACGAAGATCCAGAAATGCCAGCGGGGCGCCCGTTCTGACCACAACGGCAAGCCGCACTTGTTGGGCAGGTAATAATAAATACCGCCGATGGCCGCCAGGAAAATCCACGACACGACCAGGGATACGTGCAGGGGCCGGGTGCTGGTGAACGACAGCTGCTCGAGGAATTTCGGAAACAGGAACTGAAAGCTGCCGATGACACCGAACAATATCCCCAACGCCAATGCCGCTGTGCCCAGCATCAAGAAGCGCAGTCCCACCAGGTTTCTCTGGCTATTCATCGAGAGCTATCACGGTTCCGTACCAACTGAGTTGGTAAGATGGCGCCTGGTAAGTACCCATGGTATCGACAAATTCCAGGAAGGCGACCAGGTCATCCATCTCCTCATCGTTAAACCCGAAGTCGGGCATCCGTTCGGTGCCGTTGATCAGGAAAGCCCGGGCATAGGCTGCGCCCTTGCTTGAAACCACGTTGGTCAGGTCCGGGCCCATGTAACCGCCCAGGCCGTAGAACTGGTGACAGGCCGTGCAATTGCTTTGTTGGTAAATCTGTTGGCCGTGCTTGACCTGGTCGGTGGCCATCGCACTTTGAGGGGCCGCGGTGCCGAGGGTCCACACATAGCCGGAATAGGCGAAGAAAACGGCCGTCAGTGACCAGAATATGAAGCGGTTATTGATGTCGTCACCTTTTTTTGCCGGACCGGTTTGGGCCTCCACAGGAGAGCGCCAGCCGACTCTTCTTTAACCACTAAGGATACCTTGACAGAGGCGGGAAAGGGTCTAGACTTGTCGCCTATAAAGCTTGAAATATGAAACAATGTTTCATAAATTATCTAAAAACTGGTCAATTGTCTCATTCATACCGGGAATTATAGATCATGGCCCCGCATGCTGAAAAGAAGGGTTTGGACAACAAGGACCGCAAAATTCTGGAGGTTCTGCAAAGGGATGCAACCCGCGCGGTCGGCCAGTTGGCCGACGAAATCGGGCTGTCAAAATCAGCCTGCTGGCGCCGTATCCAGGCGCTGGAGCAGCAAGGCATCATCACCGCGCGCGTTGCCCTGCTGGACCAGCACAAGCTGGGGTTGAACCTGACCGTTTACACGGCGATTCGCACGCCTCACCACACCAAGGACTGGTATGACATCTTTTCCGCCGTGGTCACCACCATGCCGAACGTGATGGAGGTACACAGGATGAGCGGCGAGGTCGATTACCTGATGCGCTCGGTGGTACCCGACATGAGAAGCTACGACGCCATGTACCTGGACATGATCGAAAACATCGACCTGAGCGATGTAAGCTCCAGTTTCAGCATGGAAACCATCAAGTATTCGACCGCGCTGCCGCTGGATTACCTCAGATAGGGGGAGGCTGGACACCCATGAAAACCGGTATACACCAACTCTATTCAGCACACCCCGAGCACGCTGATTTTGCGCTTTGGGGCAGGAAATCGGACCCAGTGACACGCAGAGGTTTTTTGCAAGGCTCCGGTTACGCTGCGATGAGCGCCGCCCTGGGTGCCTCCATTCCATTTGCCTCGCTGATGCCCGCCGGTCTGATACCCGCGGCGCTGGCCCAGTCGGACCTGCCCTTTGAGATTCCCGGCAAGGAAGACCTGGTGGTCCTGAACGACCGCCCCATCAATGCCGAGACCCCACCATGGTTGCTCGATGACAAAGTCACGCCGGCCTCACGCATGTTCGTGCGCAATAACGGCATTCCGCCGGACTTCGCCATTGACCCTGAAGCCTGGACCCTGGAGATTGCGGGTGAATCCTGCCTGAACCCGCAGTCTTTCACTGTGGCTGAACTCAAGCAGCGCTTTGACCACCACAGCTATCAACTGGTCCTGGAATGCGGTGGCAACGGCCGCAGCGAGTTCAATCCACCGGCGACGGGTAACCAGTGGAGCACCGGCGCTGTCGGCTGCCCGGGCTGGACAGGGGTGCGCCTGAGGGATGTGCTGGAAACCTGTGGCATTGCGGATGATGCAGTCTATATTGGTTATTACGCTGCGGATACGCACCTGAGTGGCAACCCGGACCAACAGCCGATTTCCCGAGGTGTGCCAATGAGCAAAGCGCTCGAAGACGAAACCCTCATCGCCTGGGCCATGAATGACGAGCCGCTTCCCCCGTTGAACGGTTATCCCCTGAGGTTGGTATGTGGCGGATGGCCCGCGTCCACCAGCGGCAAGTGGCTGCAAAAGATCGTGGTCCGTAACCGGGTTCACGATGGCGCCAAAATGGGCGGGGCATCCTACCGGGTACCCTGTGAGCCGGTAGCGCCGGGCACCAAGGTGCCGGACGAGGATCTGTGCATCATCGAATCCATGCCGGTCAAATCACTGCTCACCTTTCCCAAATCAGGTATCAGCCAGCTAGTGTCTGAACCACTCGCAGTGCGCGGCCATGCCTGGGCGGGCGACCACGGTGTGGCGGCGGTATATGTTTCGATAGACTTTGGCGCGACCTGGGCCGAAACGAAGCTTGGCAAGCCGGTGAACCGCCTCGCTTGGCAGCATTGGAATGCGGAAGTGAACTTCCCACAGACCGGTTACTACGAAGTCTGGGCCCGAGCGGTGGACGATCAAGGCGCTTCGCAGCCGATGGTGATACCCGCCTGGAACCCAAGGGGATACCTGAACAACGCCTGTCACCGGATCGCGGTGCAACTGGTTTGATGTTGCACACTTTCCTGGTTGCAGCGACATTGTTGTTGTTCAGCGCTGCGGCCTGTGGTGAAACCGATCCGGACAGCGGGCTGATTGTGGATGAGCACTGGCAATTGGTGAAGGCGAACTGCAGCGCCTGTCACTCGCCGAAACTGGTGACCCAGAATCGCGGCAGCCGGCAAAACTGGCTGAAAACGATTCGCTGGATGCAGGAAACGCAGGGTTTGTGGCAGTTTGACGCCGTAACGGAAACTGCAATCCTGGATTACCTGGAGAAAAATTACGCGCCGGCGGCAGCGAGTCGCAGGGCACCGCTCAACCGTTTACTGATGCCGGTGAATCCTTATCCAACCGAGACTGGCTGATGATTCAGCGCATGCCTGTCAGTGATCTACGCGCTCAGGCAGTGCTTCGCAGAATCGGCGGGGCACTGAATCGAATCCCCCGTTGCTCATGAACACGACGTGGTCACCCGGTTTAACCATGTCCAGCATCTGCTGCAACAGGTCCTCGGGGCGGGTAACGACGCGGCTGCGGCCATCCAGAATGCGCAGTTCTTTCTGGGGGTCCCACTCGATGCCACCGCCGGCCATCAGCCAGACATAGTCTGCAGCCGCCAGGGCCGGACCCAGTTCTCCAATGTGAACCCCGGAACGCATCGTGTTGCTGCGCGGCTCCAACGCAACCAGCAGCCGGGCATTGCCGACATTCCGTCGTAATCCTTCCAGGGTAAGGCGAATCGAGGTGGGGTGATGGGCAAAGTCATCATAGACATGAATGTCGTCGATCTGGGAGATCAATTCCATGCGCCGCTTCACGCCGCTGAAGGTCGACAGCCCCTCCAGCACTGCTTGTGGCTCAACGCCGGCCGCGACACTGGCTGCCAGGGCGGCACAGGCATTCATTGCATTGTGCTGGCCGTACAAAGCCCAGCTGATGTTGCCGACCCTCTCGCCACTGCGGAAAAACGCCAATTCGCGGCCATCCGGTGTTTGCTGTTCCACTTGCCAGTGGGTCCCATCGCGCATGGAAAAGTGCTGCAGATGACTCCAGCAGCCCCGGTCGATGACGGATTCCAGGTTTGCATCCTGACCGTTGCAGATAATGACCCCGTTGCCCGCAATGGTGCGCACCAGATGGTGGAACTGGATCTGGATGGCCTTGAGATCGGGATAGATATCCACGTGGTCAAATTCAAGGTTGTTGAGGATGGTGACGTTGGGGCGGTAATGAACAAATTTCGCTCGTTTGTCGAAAAATGCGGTGTCGTATTCATCCGCTTCGACGACGAAAAATTGTTTACCGTCCCTTGCCGAATGGCCAAAATTGTTGGGTACACCACCGATCAGGAAACCGGGTTTTTTTCCTGCCTGCTCCAGAATCCAGGTCACCATTGCGGCGGTAGTGGTTTTGCCGTGCGTGCCGGCCACAGCGATAACAAACTTACCGCGCAGGTAGTTTTCTCCCAGCCATCTCGGACCCGAGGTATATTTCATTCCGGTATTCAACACGTGTTCTATGGCCGGATTGCCGCGGCTCAGTACATTACCGATGATAACCAGGTCGGGTTCGGGCTCAAGGTGCTCAGCTGCATAGCCCTCGAATAACTCAATTCCTTCCCTCTCCAGCTGGGTGCTCATCGGGGGATAGCTGTGCTGGTCCGAGCCGGTAACCCGGTGGCCGTCCCGGCTGGCCAGCAGGGCCACGCCGCCCATGAAGGTGCCGCAGGCGCCGAGGATATGAATATGCATTGTCGTTTTACCCCAAAACAGATTCTAACAGGATGAAATTGGCCGCAAAAATCAACACTGCCACAAGCACGCCAAGATTCATCTTGATGGACAGTGCGTGGCGGTAAATATGGGCATCGACGGCAATGCTCCACAGGAAAACTCCAAACCAGACCAGGGCGAGCACGGGTTGGTTGCTCGCCGGTTCGGCCTGGGAGATCAGCAAGACCGACCCGAAGCCAAATATCAGGCCCGTGCCGGCCAAGGCAGATAGGGTTTGGGGCAGGCGGCTTGACAGTTTCTTCCAATGAAGCAGTGTGGCAATGACCAAAAACTGGACGGTGATTGCGATCAGGCTGCGTGGTGTGGAATCCCCTTCCCCGAGCAGTTGGTCGGCGTACAGACCCTGTGTGATGTAGGCTACACTGAGCCCGACCGCCAGCGCCCAGCTTGCTGACAGAGCCTGGGGGCCCGAGCGCAGGCGGAGAATGTCGAATATTATAAAAACGATCAGGACTCTGTGTGCATTAACAGCACGCTCATGATGCGCTGGAAAACTTCCTCAACGCTTCCCTCGCCCAGTACCCTGGAGAGTACACCCTTAGCGGTATAATATTCGACCACGGGTGCTGTTTGTTCGGCATAAATCCGCAGGCGCTTGCGGACGACTTCTTCAGCATCGTCACTGCGGCCCTCCTCTGCCGCGCGACCGGCAATCCGTTGCAACAGCAGTTCGGCGTCTACGTCGATGTGCAACACCTCGACCATGGCTTGCCCCTGGCGTTCCAGTATTTCGTCCAGCGCTTTAGCCTGAGTTATATTGCGGGGATAGCCATCCAGGATAAAACCTTTCTTCGCATCGTCGCGGGACAGTCGCTGCGTAATCAAGCCCAGCATGATATCGTCTGATACCAGTTCACCCCGGTCTATCACCGTCTTGGCCTTTTGACCCAGCTCGGTTCCGGCTTCAACCGCGCTACGCAACAATTCGCCGGTGGAGATATGTGGCAGCTCCAGTTGTTCAACCAGTCGTACAGCCTGCGTGCCTTTTCCCGATCCCGGCGCACCCAGTAATACAATTCGCATACGACGCTTCCCGTCCACTAGAATAAGGGGCTAACGCTAACTGCTCACCTGTTGCAAGTCAATGCGATTCTTGGGCCATCGAAGAGCCTTTTGATCCATGAAAAAAAATATACTCTATGCACAATCCGGAGGCGTCACACCGGTCATTAATGCAACCGCTTGTGGTGTCATTGAAACTGCCCGAGCCAACAGCGACCGGATCGGTAAAGTCTATGCCGGCAAAGATGGAATTATCGGCATTTTGCGCGAAGAACTGATTGATACTTCGAAAGAGCGCAGGGCCAATATAACGGCCCTGCGCCACACCCCCGGAGGTGCCTTTGGATCCTGCCGCTACAAGCTTAAAAGCATCGAGGAAAGCAGCAGGGAGTACGAACGCCTGATTGCAGTATTCAAGGCGCACGACATTGGGTATTTCTTTTATAACGGGGGCGGTGACTCGGCCGACACTGCTTACAAGGTCTCCCAGATCAGCAAGAAGATGGGGTTCCCGGTGCAGTGCATTGGTGTGCCGAAAACCATCGACAATGATCTGCCGGTGACCGATAACAGTCCGGGGTTTGGCTCGGTTGCCAAGTACGTGGCGGTTTCCATCATGGAGGCCAGTCTTGATGTCGAATCCATGGCGTCGAGTTCAACCAAGGTGTTTATCCTGGAAGTCATGGGGCGGCACGCAGGCTGGATCGCCGCTGCGGGCGGATTGGCGGCCCGGAGGGAGGGAGACCCTCCACACGTGATCCTGTTTCCTGAAGTGCCGTTGCGACAGCGAGAGTTCATTAAAAAGGTGAAACATGCGGTGGAAAATTACGGCTATTGCTCGGTTGTTGTGTCTGAAGGTGTGCGCAATTCGCGTGGCCAGTTTCTCGCAGAGGCGGGTTTGCGGGATGCCTTTGGGCACGCGCAACTGGGTGGGGTTGCCCCGGTTGTTGCCGAAATTGTGCGATCGAAACTCGGTTACAAGTATCACTGGGCTGTTGCAGACTATCTGCAGCGCTCGGCACGTCATGTGGCCTCGAAGACCGATGTGGACCAGGCTTATGCGGTTGGTGTAGCGGCTGTGATGTACGCTCTGGAAGGCAAAAGTGGCGTCATGCCGGTGATCAAACGGCTGTCCAACAATCCTTATCGTTGGAAGATTGGCGAAGCCTCTCTGGGCCGGATCGCAAACCGCGAAAAAAAGTTGCCGAAAAGCTATATTTCAACCGATGGTTTTGGTATTACACCTGCTGCGAGACGCTACCTGGAGCCATTGATCCGGGGCGAGGACTATCCACCTTACGGTCGCAACGGTCTGCCGAAGTACGTCCGTCTGCACAATGTGCTGGTGAAGAAAAAGCTACCCGTATTTGAAGTCTGATTTTGCTGAATTTATTTGCTACTATACGGCGGTTTTACAGGCCCAGGGGGCCTGTTCAGCAAAACCGCTCTATAGATGCGGCAAAATCAACAATAACCCACCGGAATTTTCGGGGTTTGTGAGGAGAATCAAATGACTGATCAGATGGTGCTGTGGTTGGTGCTGGGTTCGTCGGTATTAGCCCTGATTTACGGGCTGGTAATGACAAGCTGGGTGCTGAGACGGCCCGCAGGCAATAAAAAAATGCAAGAGATTGCCGCTGCGATTCAGCTGGGTGCGAAGACTTATATGAACCGGCAGTACACTGCCATTGCTTTCGTTGGTGTGGTGTTGTTCGTTGTGGTGGGCTGGGCGCTCAACTGGCCGACGGCAATTGGTTTTGCTATTGGCGCCTTGCTGTCGTCATTGACCGGTTACATAGGCATGTTCGTCTCTGTCCGTGCCAATGTACGCACCGCTGAAGCCGCACGATCCGGCGTCAGCCCCGCGCTGAAAATCGCCTTCCGTGGCGGAGCCATTACCGGCATGCTGGTAGTCGGCCTGGGCCTGATGGGCGTTGCCGGTTATTTCGCCGTGTTGCAAAGCATGGGTATGAGTCAGGAGCATACCCTTCATGCACTGGTCGGCCTGGCTTTCGGTGGCTCACTGATCTCGATCTTCGCCCGCCTCGGCGGCGGTATTTTCACCAAGGGTGCTGATGTCGGCGCCGACCTGGTCGGCAAGGTTGAGGCTGGCATCCCCGAAGATGACCCGCGTAATCCGGCTGTGATTGCCGATAACGTGGGTGATAACGTGGGTGACTGCGCCGGCATGGCTGCCGACCTGTTCGAAACCTACGCGGTAACTTTGGTTGCTACCATGTTGCTGGGCAGCCTGACTGCCAGCGCACTGGGGTCAAATGCGGTGATTTACCCGATGGTACTGGGCGGTCTGTCCATCATCGCCTCGATCCTGGGTACCTTTGTGGTAGCGACCAAGGAAGGCGGCAAGATCATGAATGCCCTGTACAAGGGTGTCATTGCTTCGGGTGTCCTGGCAGCGATCGCTTTCTACCCGGCCACCAAAGCCATGATGGGTGCGGATTGGCTGAACCTTTATTATGCGGCGCTGATCGGCCTGGCGCTGACTGCCGCCATGGTGGTGATCACCGAGTACTACACGGGCACCGAGTTCAGCCCGGTGAAGAAGCTGGCCGCAGCTTCCACCACGGGTCATGCAACCAATATCATCGCCGGCCTGGGTCTGTCCATGAAGGCCACCACATGGCCAGTGATTGCCGTGTGTATTTCCATCTGGGGCGCTCATGAACTGGCAGGTCTTTACGGCATAGCCATCGCCGCCACTGCGATGTTGTCCATGACGGGCATGATCGTGGCGCTGGATGCTTTTGGCCCCATTACGGATAACGCCGGTGGTATTGCTCAAATGGCAGACTTGCCGGAAGATGTGCGCAAGACCACCGATGCGCTTGACGCCGTGGGTAATACAACCAAGGCCGTCACCAAGGGTTATGCCATTGGTTCTGCAGGCCTGGCGGCCCTGGTGCTGTTCGCCGACTACGTGAACAGCCTGGAAAATGCCGGTATGTCCGGCCTGAGCTTCGATCTCTCCAATCACCTGGTAATCATCGGCCTGTTTCTCGGTGGCCTGGTGCCCTACCTGTTTGCCGCCCTGGCCATGGAAGCCGTTGGACGTGCCGCGGGTTCAGTGGTTGAAGAAGTCCGCCGCCAGTTCCGCGAAATCGAGGGCATCATGGAGGGCACCGGCAAGCCGGATTACTCCCGTGCAGTGGACTTGCTGACCAAGGCAGCGATCAAGGAAATGATTATTCCTTCAATGTTGCCCTTGTTGGTGCCGATCTTTGTCGGCCAACTGCTGGGCCCGGAGGCCCTGGGCGGTCTGCTGGTTGGCACGATCATTACCGGCTTGTTCCTGGCTATTTCCATGACCACCGGCGGTGGTGCCTGGGACAATGCCAAGAAGTACATCGAGGACGGCGCCTTCGGTGGTAAGGGCACCGATGCTCACGCCGCAGCCGTGACCGGCGATACCGTGGGTGATCCGTACAAGGATACGGCCGGTCCCGCGATCAACCCGCTGATCAAGATCATCAACATCGTAGCGCTGTTGAGCGTCCCCCTGCTCTGAATTGGGGTCAGGTTCACGAACCTGACCCCAGTGAACATCCTGGGGGAAATCCGGTCTATCTACTGCTGGTGAGGGAAACTGAATGATTCTGCGAGACAGACCGGTCAAAGATCAATCATGAATAAACTACTGACCATTTTAATCACGACGTCTGGCCTGCTGTTGTCGGCAACGCTACCGGCTATTGAGTTCGACGAGGTGCGGGACTTCGAGGACGTGTTTGTTATATCCGCTCAGGCGCCAGGCCGGGACCGGGTGGAAGTCAGCTGGAAGATCGCAGACGAGTACTATCTTTACAACAACAAATTTTTGCAGTTCACATCAACCAGCGATGGCGTGGTGTTGGGCGAACCCCAGGTGCCACCAGGTGAAATCAAGTTTGATGATTTAATCGGCGAGGAAGTCGAGAAATATCACGGCAGCATGACGGTCACCATACCCCTGGTTTCCGTTGCACCGGATGTCATAGCGGTGCAACTCAGAGTGCGTTCCCAGGGCTGTTGGGAAAATATACTCTGTTACCCCCCCACGGAGCAGGTTTTGCTGGTCAGTCTGCCACCGGACCTGGCCACTGCCGGTCCGTTGGCCGGGCTGCTTGAAGATCCGCTGGCCGGGCCGGGCGAGGCGGATCCTGTTTTTAGTCTGTTCAATGAGCAGGCCTTGTCGCCCGAGGATGCGTTTGTCTATGAATCGATCGGCGTCAGTGCTGACACCGCACTGGTCCGGTTCACTGCTCAGCCCGGCTATTACCTTTACCGGGATAAATTCGACTTCCGGGTCATTGGCGATGATGGTTTTGTCATCCGCGAAGTCGCGTTGCCGGATGGCGTAGTGAAGGACGACCCTGAATTCGGGTCCGTGCCGGTCTATTACGGGCAGGTCGAGATTCCGGTGATATTCAATCGCCCTGCCGGCCCCGCCGTAAACATCACGCTGGAAGCCGATTTCCAGGGCTGCAGGGACGGTGAAATTTGTTATCCACCGATGTCGCGTGCGGTGACATTCGAAATGCCTGCGGCTGCAGCGGCAATCGGAAAGCCGGTTGCTGAAACCAGACAGGCATCTACTGTTGATGCAGGTATGAAGGTTTCAGCAGCGATGATCCCGGTCAACCAGCAGGACCGCCTGGCCTTTTATTTAACAGACAAACCCACGCGGGCCATCTTCGCATTTTTCATAGCCGGGCTGTTGTTGGCATTCACGCCCTGCGTGTTTCCGATGGTGCCTATTTTGTCCGGCATCATTGCCGGCCAGGGAGACAGCCTGACTGCAATGAAGGCTTTGTGGATTTCGCTGGTTTACGTGTTGGCCATGGCCGTTACCTACACCATTGCGGGTGTGCTGGCCGGCCTGTTTGGACAGAACCTCCAGGCCGCGTTCCAGAACCCCTGGATCATCAGTGGGTTCGTCCTGATCTTTATCGCATTGGCACTGTCGATGTTCGGTTTTTATGAATTGCAACTGCCTGGACGCTGGCGGACCCGTCTGACTGAGGCGAGCAACCGCCAAGCAGGCGGGCAGCTCTGGGGTGTGGCCGTGATGGGCTTCCTGTCGGCCCTGATCGTCGGGCCCTGCGTGGCGCCACCGCTGATGGCCGCGCTGATCGTGATTGGCGAATCCGGCGACGCCGTGCTTGGTGGTACCGCACTGTTTGCAATGTCCATGGGGATGGGTGCTCCCTTGATCCTGTTTGGCGTATCGGCAGGCAAGCTGATACCCCGGGCCGGCGCCTGGATGGATGCCGTAAAAGCCGTGTTTGGCGTGGGTATGCTGGCGGTGGCCATTTGGATGTTGGAGCGGATCCTGGCGGGTGGTTTGATCATGTTGCTGTGGGGTGTGCTGGCCATCGCCTGCGGAATTTACCTGGGTGCGATGGAGCGGATCGAGGCCGGGGCTTTGGGCTGGCGGCGGCTGTGGAAGTCCCTGGGCATTGTGTTGATGGTGTTGGGTTCTGTGGAAATTATCGGCGCTGCAGCAGGCGGAGATTACTGGTTGAGACCGCTGGAGCGTTTCACTCCGGCGACGGCAGGAGCGTCCGCCGGCGAACAGGTGGAATTCCGGCGAATCAAATCATTGCAGGACCTGGAAAAAGCGTTGGTGCAGGCAAGTTCAAGTGGCAAGGGCGCCATGCTGGATTTTTATGCCGACTGGTGTGTTGAGTGCATCCGCATGGAAAAAAACACCTTCAACGATACTGGCGTTCAAGTGCTGCTTAACCGTTTGCAGCTGCTGCAGGCAGACGTGACGGCCAATGACGATACCGACCAGGAATTGATGAAGAAATTTGGCATAATCGGCCCGCCCGCCATCCTGTTTTTTAACCGGCAAGGTGAGGAAATGCGCGCCTACCGCCTGGTGGGCTATTTCACACCCGAAGAGTTCGTGTCGCATCTGCAAAAAGTTGTCGCGGCCCAGTGAGAAAACAGTTCATTATCTTGGCTGCCGTGGCCATCATGGCGGCATCGGGGGGGTATTTCGTGGCCATGATCCTGAGCCCGAAGTCAGGACAGCAGGACTTTTTGCCTGCGGCTGAGGCCCTCGCCATCAACCGGCTCGAAGACCTGTTGGGCCAACGCCGCCCGGATTTTGAA
>JADFKH010000002.1:7500-43619 GCA_022565025.1 Pseudomonadota bacterium | reverse complement strand
ATTCTTGCTACCGAGCTTTATGCGCCGCTTGAGTTCGTCGCTAATCAGCGGGTTCTCGTCGTAAAAATCAATTTCTTCTTGGAAAAAAGACCGTTTGTGTACCAGTGTACCGTCGGGCAATTCTTGCGGCGATGGTCGCAGCGTACCGTGCCGGGACAAAAAGTTTTCAGCGCGGCGCGCTTCCTCAATTTCGTTTTGCGCAATTTCCGCATCAGCCGGTTAGCTTTGGCTTTGTCGTCCTTACTCTCATCCAGGCGAACCAGATCGATAACATGGCCGCGCGGGTTGATCCTGAATTCTAACAGGATATCACCTTGGTCCGCGGAAACCGCGGGCGGCAGGGGGCGAATACCATCAATATCCGGCAGCGCCACAGGTTCACCGAACATGTGTTCTATCTGTACTTGGGCATCATCCAGTTCAGCAAGTTCCTCTAGCGCATCCAGATAAGCCTGGTTCGCAGATTGGCGCTTGTCATGCCACAACATCCAGTCTCCCAGCATGACCAGGGTTTCGGCCACTGGCAGACCGTGTTCTCCGTAGCGGGTCTGCTCCACGTTGTAGATGGCACGGATGACTGCGTTACCTTTTTTGTAGTTTTGCGAGAGGTAGGCCTCAAACCGGAACCGCTCCGTCTGGGCGCGGTTTTCCGCGTCCCTATTGTAGTTAACCTGGTACGCAGAGATCAGGTACTGGGCTTTCAACATTCCGTGTAGGGGCGGCAGCAGCATGGGCGAAGTCGCTCCTTCCCGATCCATGATGTCGCTAATGGCCAGGCGATACAGGTCCCACATGCTCAAAAGTCGGCTAAAAATGCGCTCTTTGTCCCCGATACCCAGTTCATAAGCATCGTGCTGCCAGCTGGCTTGTTGCATCAAGGCCTGGATGTACAGCTCACCGCGGGCCAGGCTGCGTTGTTGGACCTGGAGGAGGTATTGCTGGCGCTGATCGACCTCGGTCAGTTCACCAAGGGCCAGATTGCTGCTGATTTCGCCCTGGAGGAAGGGGATTTGCTCTGCGCTGTAGAGCCCGTTGTTGATCCGTACCAGATGCACACCGCGTTTGAACACAGCTGCTGCCTCCTCGTGACGGCCCTGCTGTTGCAGGGCGAGCCCCAGGCTGATCAGCTGTTCCGGTAGCGCGTTCGCATAAGCGCCTTGATCGCTCTCAATACCTACGAGAGCATCGCGAAGCACCTGTATTTCCCCGGTATCGACAGGCACGGATTCCGTAGTTTCAATACTTTCCTGCGCCTGTGTCACAAGAACAGGACCGTTCACCAGGGTGGCAAGCAACAGGGCATGCGCCACTAGCACAGGGAGTGCAAGCGTGCTCATCTCAAATATTACCTCAAAAGGGGTCTCCTCAAAAGGGGTGAGTGGCGAATAAGATTCATTCTATACAAAAGGACCTGGTTATGGTGATCATTCGTTCAGTGCAAAGCCTATTACATATATACACTTTAGCATCCTGCAGACAAACAGTCGCTTCGCGCGCTGCGTTGCCCTGAATATCGTTACATCAGTGCACATTCTGTCAATCAGGTAACCACCTTGATCTAACGCGGAACAATGTCGTTTGGCGAGCCTTTCGTCCACCACGCTGACCCATTCAAGAACCGCAAGCTGTGGCAAGATGTGGCATCCATCAATGCGTTCGCGGTGGCGCATTATGTGGTTGTTGGATTGCATCGCGGGCCGCATCCCGAATCTGACCATGACAACGCGTGCCGACGGCTATCCCAACGTAACGATCCGTGGCGTTGGTTCGTTTGGAAATACACTGGACGTGGGATTTTGTGTTGATGGCGTGCAAATCATTACCGATGCCTCGTCAAAGTTCGGTGACATTGAGCGAATGGAAGTGCTGAAGGGCCCGCAAGGCACCTTGTACGGGGGTAGCAATGTAGGGGGCGCGATCAAGTTTATTACCAAGCGGCCGGATCTGAACGAAAAAGTAGGAAATATAAAAGTTACCCTGGGTGATCAGTCTACCCTAAACTTTTCGGGCACAATTGGAGCGCCCATTGTAGAAGGCAAATCTGCGTTTCGCCTCTTTGCTTACCACGAGAAGGACGATGGTTTCCGCCAACCACGCCGCCTGACGGTGGATCTGCGTCTCAGATTCTGGTGAGGCCCGCGGACTTGATGGACACTGGAACGCACTGACCGGCCTATCTTCATGGCATAATCGGAGACCGCTGACTGGAAACAACAACCGGAACCCGGTGAGCTCTCATCGCAACCGAAGCAGTCCCTTGAGGGATCACGCCGGGAAGATTCCCTTAGCATCGTTTGCACTTCTAGACAGGCGCTGTTTCGCAGACAGACAAGTTATTTCCCCTGATATTCGGTACATTGCTATTGTGTCAGCACGACGGAAAAATTTGCTACGTTGCCAGTCGGTGGTAAAAATTTGCTACGTTGCCAGTCGGTGGTAATGAGTCGCACAATGGCCCAACTCGAAAATATCCTTGGCCGAAACAGATTAATGACCAATGAGGTCCTTGCTAATCGGGCGACGAGCTTCTGGAACAGTGCGCCGATGCAGGCCAAGGTTTTACTGTTACCGCATTCTACTGACGAAGTCTCCAGGATCCTGCGCTGTTGTCATGAAAATGACCAGACTGTTGTCACCCATGGGGGGTTAACAGGCTGCGTAAGCGGCGCGGAGGCAACCAGCAATGACGTTGTTCTTTCTCTGGAAAAAATGAATCATGTCCTGGAAATCGATCCGGTGGGCTGTACAGCTATTGTCGAAGCGGGCGCCAAATTGCAGACCGTCCAGGAGACAGTGGCGGAACAAGGTCTCTATTTCCCACTCGATCTCGGAGCGCGAGGCAGCTGCACAATCGGCGGCAATGCGGCAACTAATGCCGGTGGCATGAACGTACTGCGCTACGGCATGATGCGAAACCTCGTGCTTGGGCTTGAAGCCGTCATGGCGGATGGGACGATTATTTCTTCCATGAACCGCATGCTCAAGAACAATGCGGGTTACGACGTTAAGCAGATCTTTATCGGCACCGAGGGAACGCTCGGTATCATAACCAAAGTTGTCATAAGACTCTTCCCACAACCAGCTAGCAGGCAAAACGCGCTCGTCGCAATGTCGGGCTTCGATGAAGTCACCAGCTTACTGGGAAGGTTACAAAAACAGCTGGGAGGATCATTAAGCGCCTACGAGATCATGTGGGGTGATTACTATAAGGCGGTAACCGGTGAAGGCGGCCATCGCGCACCACTATCGCGAAATTTTCCGTTCTATGTCGTTTTACAGGCTGAAAGCAATGATCCTGAAGCGGATTCTGAACGGTTCGAGGCCGTACTAGGCAAGGCACTCGACGATGAAATCATCATCGATGCCGTCATTCCTAAATCCGAAGCAGAGACGAGAGGGATTTGGAATATTCGCGAAAACTTCGAGGCCATTCAGGAACCGGAGCCCGTGTATCTCTATGACGTCAGCCTGCCGATCCGCGATATGCCGGGCTATGTTGCCAAAGTCAGAGAAAATGTCACGAGTCGCTGGTCCAAAGGCCGCTTGTACACTTTCGGTCACCTAGCTGACGGAAACCTGCACTTTTTTGTACAACCTTATGCACAAGGCGACCACCATCATGCAAGCGATGAATGCGTCTACGAGCCACTTGTTGAGATCGGTGGCTCGGTTTCCGCCGAGCATGGTATCGGGATAGAAAAACTCAGGTGGCTGCCGCACAGCCGTTCACCCGACGAAATTAATTTAATGCGAACTTTAAAGCGCAGCCTCGACCCAAAGAATCTGCTAAATCCGGGCCGGGTGTTCGAATGTTAGGAGGAGTAATGAGTAGGTTGAAAACATTGGAGGTAGAGACAATGCCAAAACAAGATTCTGGAAAATGGAAGTCTGCCGGCGCCGTTCGCGCAGATACAACTCATCGCAGGACAGGCGCGTATGCAGGATCTGCTTTCGGCACCGTGATGCTCGCTGCCTCGATGCTGACCTTGCCCTCGGTCATGCTCCTGACGAGTCAGGCAGCAATGGCGCAACAGGAATCGGTCCTCGAGGAAATCCTCGTCACCGCCCGCAAGCGGGAAGAAAACGTGCTCGAAATCCCGGAGTCCATAGCAACGTTCACAGCAACGTTCATCGAACAAGCCAACATCAACGGCCTCGAAGACATCGGACTGCTGGTGCCGAATCTGTATATGAGCAGGCGCTTGGACGGCTTTCCAAACGTCTCCATTCGTGGCCTGGGGGGCTTCGGCAATACCCAGGGGGTCGGCTTTTACCTGGACGATGTGCAACTCTTTTCCGACGCCTCTTCCCGGTTCGGTGATTTAGAGCGTATCGAAGTGCTGAAAGGGCCGCAGGGCATTTTGTACGGCGGCGCCAACATCGGCGGCGCCATAAAATTTGTCACCAAGCGGCCGGACCCGGCGGCATTTTCGGGTCGCGTTAAGCTGCGCGCCGGTGAAGACGGTTTTTATGATGGCGAAGTTCAACTGAATATTCCGCTGGGGACCACCTGGGCCGCGCGGGTCTTTGCTTTTGCCATGACGGATGATTCGTTCCTGGTCAATCCAAACTCAGTACGTGCCAACGGTGGGGTCAACAGCAACGATCCGGATGTGGGGAAAACCGAGCAATCGGGTATCCGTGCGACCTTGGCGGGCGACATCACGGATCGTTTCTCTTTATATGCCACCGTGCGCTACAACAAACTCGACGGGCCCAACAATATTTGGAACGTGGAGTTTAATGGCGATCTCACCTACACCAACATAGTGGACACCAGTTTCAACCCGCGACACAATCGGGAAACGGTGGCGGGCAGTGTGGAACTTGCCTACGAGTTGGAGAACTTCACCGTCACCTCTATTACCTCGTATACGGAAACGGATTCAGACCGGGAAACCGACCTCGACATATCCCAGGAGTTTATCCTGGATCTGTTTCGGCCGCACCAGCTTGATGTGCTGACACAGGAACTGCGCTTCACGTCTACGGGCGATGGACCACTGCAATGGCAGGCCGGGGCGTACTTTCTGGATTATGAAAGGGATATCAATTCGGAACTGTTTTTACGCGGCGCATCCGAATATCTGTTCGGCGATGGGGCCTTCGGCCTGCCAGTGCCACCGCCGCTTGATGCGACCGAGTCGGCGCTGTTTGTCGCTGTTCCTTTCGAGAACACCCTCCGTGAGCGCCAACAGCTGGCCGGCTTCGCCAATGCCAGCTACCGTTCGAATAACTTGGAGATTGCCGGCGGCATCCGCGTGGACCGCTGGGAGAGTGAGCGCATCAACCGTGATGCCAACATCTCCGGGCGGCAGGCCGAAACCGAGGTTTTGGGCCGCGCCTCCGCAACCTGGTTCTTCGATGATGATCGGTCGATGGTGTACGGACTTGTCTCCCAGGGTTTTGAGCCGGGGGACTTCAACGTGTCCAGCTTCGAGGGCGGAAACTCCCTGTTCCCTTACGTGCGTGAAAAGGCAACGCAATACGAGATAGGCTATAAGGGGCGGCCGAGCGACCGCGTGGTATTGACCCTGGCAGCCTTCTTCATCGACTACAAGGATCGACAGTTCGAGCTTCAGCTTCAGGACACGGTGTCCAATGAAGTCGTCGAGCTCATCACGAATGTGGGTGATGCCCAACAATGGGGCCTGGAAGCGGATGTGGTCTGGTCTGTCCATGAGGATTGGACAATTTCTGCGGGGTTCGGCTACATCGATGCAGAGTGGGACAGCGGAGTGTTCGCTCCAGTCGCGGGCGCCGATCTCTCAGGCCTAACGCCACCCAACATTGCCGACTGGAGCGTGACCGCAGCGCTGGATTATAGCCGCCAACTGGACAACGATACGCGCCTCTTCGGCCGCTTGCAGTTGCGCTACAAGGGAGACGCCTCGACCAATGCCCAGTTCTTCGATGCGCCGGGGGATGACTTCCCGTTCTGGGATAACCCGTCCTTCACTGTCGTTGATCTCGGGGGGGGTGTAGCGTGGAACAACTGGGAATTCGGTATTCACGTAGAGAACCTGTTCGACGAGAAATACTACATTGATGTGCAGGAATTTCCGAACTTCGCCGGGGCAGCGCGGGTAAACGCCGCGGGCGTGGTCCCGGGCCAAATCATCATCGGCACCCTGGAGCAACCCCGGCGCTTCGTCGTCTCAGCGCAGTACCAGTTCTGAAGCCAGAAACAGGCGGTATTTATGATAACTCCAGCAGGACAAGATATTACTCCCTTCAACAGCGAACTCATGGATTCGCTCGCTAAAACCGCTGAGATGGAATGGATCCCGATGGAAGCCGACCCGGAGCGGGGCTTCATGAAGATCCTCTGGACCGGGTCGGAGTCCGGTGGCTGGGCCGTACTCTTCCGCTGGCTCAAAGGGTACACGGCGCCACCGCACAAGCACCTGAGCCCAGCGCACGTGTTTGTCCTGTCGGGCAAGCTGCAGGTCCGCGACGGCATCCTGGAGGCCGGCGACTATCTCTACGAGCCCAACGGCATGGTCCACGACACCACGGTCGCCTTGGAGGACACCGACTATCTTTTCATCTGTCATGGGCCGGTCCTGTTCTTCGACGACAACAGCTTCACCGGCTACCTGGGCTGGGAAGAACTCCGCCGCATCCAGGCAGCGCATGAAGCCAGCAATAAAACGGTAAGGTAAGGGGCAGGATTCTCCCACCAATCAATCGAGGAATTTTGAATGTCTGACAGCTCGCTGGCTAGAAATGAAAACCTTCCAGGTGAAGGAAAGGTCGTGTCATTGCCTGACACAAGTGACTTCATATTCAATCAGACCATGTTACGCGTAAAGGATCCGCAGCGATCGCTGGATTTCTATTCAAATATTCTGGGAATGACGTTAATCAAACAGCTTGATTTCCCCGACATGCAGTTTTCGCTGTTCTTTTTGGGCTACGTGGAGCCGGATGAAGTGATTCCGGACGACCCTGTGGAACGCACAGCCTACACTTTTCGGCAGAAGGCGTTACTCGAGCTGACACATAACTGGGGCACCGAAGACGACGAGGACTTTGCCGGATACCATAATGGCAACGACGATCCAAGAGGTTTTGGACACATTGGCTTGTCCGTTCCCGATGTTTACGCTGCTTGCGAGCGCTTCACGGACCTGGGTGTTGAATTTGTGAAACGGCCCGATGAAGGATCGATGAAAGGGTTGGCATTCATTAAAGATCCAGACGGTTACTGGATCGAAATCCTTGAAGCAAACGGCCTGGCGGCGCTTTCAGCGGCCCTGATTACCGGGTCTTAAAGGAAATACCAAATCAATAACCAGCCAAGCCAAGAATCAAATCAACCTTAGAGGAGAAATTTATGAGCACACCTATGCACCTTGACCCGGTAAAGGGTCGCTATGTGCAAATGGACGAAATCGAATGGGCTGACTTCCCGGAAGGCTTGAGTAAGGGCGGGATACGCTGGAAATTACTCAATGTTTCTCCAGAAATGGGCGCCTGGACGGCCTACTACAAATGTCCAAAAGGGTCGTCTTTTGCGCCACACGTGCATATCGGCCCCGGGGAATACTTCCTGACAAAAGGGAAAATGGAGGTCAGAGGTGGCGAGGGCGAGGGCGGTAGCACAGCCACCGCTCCTGGTTACGGCTACGAATCGTGCATGGCATTGCACACTGAGACCTACTTCCCGGAGGACAGCGAGTTTTACATGACGTTCCTGGGACCACTGAATTTTGTCGATGAAGACGGCAATACGATTGCACTGATTACCTGGAAAGATGTGCAGGACGCGTGGGAGGCCACAGCTTCCGGCGGCTAGCACGCATATTGAGAGGCTGATCGCCGAGGCCAAGCCTGTCAACGGCCGACTTGCCTTTACCGATTATGCTGACTTCAGCAGGTTGGCCTATACATCTTTTCGCGAAACAACCGGGGCGACATCCCGTATTGCTGTTTGAAACGCTTGCTGAAATGCGACGCATCCAGGAATCCCCAGAAAAACGCGATATCAATAAGTTTTCTGTGCTTCATATGCGGGTTCATGAGGTCGCGGGCACATAAATTCAATCGCTGGTGAAAAATGTATTGATTTACCGTTTCGTTGGTGGCTTCAAACAACCAATGCAAGTATCGTGTCGACATACCGCCGGCTTTCGCGATCACAGCCGGTGACAGAGACTGGTCCTGGATATTGGCCATAATGTACTGTTTGCTGTTATGCAATTGCGTGACCCGTAATGGTTTTGGATCATCGGCATTCCCCATGTCCAGTGCATTCACCAGCACGTCTATGGTGGCATCGATCAGTGCATAATCATCCTTGCAGCCTCCGTTAAAAACCGACGTGGACAACGATTCAATATGTTTAGCTAACAACAGACCGGCGTTTGAGTGACCGTCAATGGAGTGTCGGATTGAAAACCATGATCTGGGAAGCCAAGATTGGAAGCGCGCCAATGGTAAAACAACGGATATTTTGTGCAGCCGTTCCTGAACGCGAAACGACATCGGTTTCGTGCTGTCCCAGATCAGAACGTCACCCAACTTCAATAGTATTTCCTCACCGTTGAAGTCAATATACTCGCGCCCCTCGAGTACAATCTGGATCGTTAGGGTCTCACGATCGTCAGCCATAATGCTGGCACGGGTACGTGTTGCACCGCAGGGATCACAAATGCAGTCGATGATTTGCAGTTTGGTATCGTCATAAAGCTCGACGGAACCGTTGAAATCGGGCTTATCCGGTTTATTGACTTCCCAGCGACCGTAGGTCTCGTTCAACATGTTCGTCCAGGCATCGTACCGGTCACACATCGCGAACGTGTCTGTCGACCAGGTACTAACGAACGGTTGCACAGTATCAACTCCTGTCGTCGCGCCAGTGTTATTCCAAACGCCGATTGTTTAGAAAACGAAAAGTTCAGAATTTACTTCACAACCTTAAAATATAATACAACTGGGTGTTGCCTGCTTTGGGCCCCAATCAAGGTGTTACATCCACCAAGCTTTGCTGATTTACAGTTTTCGCCAAGTGCAGCAAATGAGTCGAGTGCTGGGTTTCCACAATAGTGACACGCTCGGGGGAACCTGGGCTAAATTTAAACTAAGATAGCTTGTTTACTGCACCCATAAGCCGGAGACCGAAATGACGGTTATTGTCAGCCTGAACGAATTTGCATCAAGCGCGGGAAGAGAACTCGAACCTTCAGACTGGCTGTTGATTGACCAGGAAAGAGTTAATCAGTTTGCCAGCGCTACCAATGACCATCAATTCATCCACGTAGACCCTGAGCGCGCGGCACACTCACCTTTCGGTGGCACCATCGCACATGGCTTCCTGACGCTTTCATTACTGTCCTACCTCAACGCCCAGAACCTGATCGTGCCCGAGGGCCTGGTCATGGTGATCAATTACGGCTCGAATAAAATCAGGTATCTTCAGCCGGTCAGCATAGGTGAGAGAATCCGTTCGCGCCAAAAATTACTGGTGGTTTCCCAGAAGAAACCTGGGCAATGGATGGTCAAAAGTATGGTTACAGTAGAAATTGAAAACAAGAAAAAACCAGCGCTGGTCGCGGAAATTCTTACCTTGTACATGGTTCAATAGCAAGCGCACAAATGAGCAATTCCAGCTAAAGGAGAGACTTCTTGCTGCAGCGAATTACCCTTGCAGGCCTGGTGGCCACGATGGCCATTTCCACGGATCTTTACCTGCCAGCCATACCGCAATTGATTGCAAGCCTGGGAGCGAACATCAGCCAGGGGCAGCTGACCCTGAGTATTTTTTTGCTGGGCTTCGCAATAGGCCAGCTTTTTTATGGCAGCATTTCCGACCGGTATGGCCGCAAGCCGCTGCTTTACCTGGGCCTGGCCATTTACGCAATCGCGACCCTGGGCTGTGCTGCCGCCCAGGACATCAACACATTAATTGCTGCACGCTTCGTCCAGGGACTTGGCGGGGCCTGCGGGCCGGTGCTGGCCCGCGCCATAGTGGCGGACAGTTACAGTCGAAGGGACGCGGCCAGGGTGATGGCCGCAATCGCCGGTGCAATGGCCCTGGTGCCGGCCATTGCACCAATATTCGGCAGCTGGCTGCTGTACGTTTTCACCTGGCGTGCTCACTTTATCCTGTTGCTGATGCTAGGTTTGATCACCATCATTGCGGTGAGCAGGCTGCAAGAGTCCTGTAAAACGATTGGCGATTCACCCTTGAAGCTGAGTCATATTTTCAGTCAGTTTTCACTATGCCTCGCTAAGCGCAACTTTGTCGGCTATACCCTGTGCGGCGGAGCAACCTATGCCGCAATGTTCTGCTACATCTCCACCACTTCTTTTATCGTGATTGAATTGCTGGGCGTTGAGCCGGAATATTTTGGTTACACTTTCATGAGCGTGGTGTTTGGCTATATCACAGGTGCAGTGATCAGCTCCCGCCGGGTCAATCGTTGGGGTATCATCAGGGTGTTGGCCCTGGGGCAGTGGGTCGGTCTGGCTGCAGCTGGACTGCTTCTCGTGCTGGCATCATTTGAAGTTTATCGGCTCATGCCGGTACTTTTTGCTTTTTTCCTGGTGTTCATGTCGGCTGGGCTGTGCTTGTCAATTGGCCAGATGGGGGCTATTTCAGAACTACCAAAAGATGCAGGAAAAGCTTCTTCTGTTTTTGGGTTTCTGCAAATTTCATTGGGCGCTCTGCTGGGTTACCTGGTAGGACTTTTTTACAACAACACCCTGGTGCCCACGGCAATCGGGGTCACCGTGGCGGTCTTGTTGTCCGCAACGGGTTACCTGATCATCCGCAATACACATGACCCCGATGGTGCAATGACAAAACAGGACGTAAACGGGCAGGCTATTGCCGAAGCTGGAGGCGAGGAATAAGCATGTCCTCTTTTGTGTTGACACAGAAAGGGGAATTCTGTGTGCTGGCATTGGTTGCGGCCCGGGATCCTTGAATTTCCGTTAAATCAGTCTATGCTTAAACCAGTTTATGTTTACACGAAGTGGTACTTTAAACGGACGCGGGTCCTGCCCTCGCCCGTTTTTATGAAGGCTAAGCTTATGTTGCGAAAACTAATTTTCCTGCTGTGGGTTTTGTCACTGCCGGTAGCAAGCCAGGCAGAAATCAAGCCCGAAGGCGTGCCGGAATCCGTAGTCCTGTCGGCTGAACCCAATCCTCATTGGGTATGGGTCAGTGACATCGTTTTTCATCACATGGCGGATGGTAAAGCCTATCTTGTCGATGGCGATTCCGGCCGGTTTCTAGGCATGTTGAGCACCGGCATGGGGTTTGTCGCTCTGGAACTACCATCAGACTATTCGCAGATTTATTCACCGGAAACTTACTTCTCCCGCGGCACGCGCGGCGAGCGTACTGATGTCATCACTTTTTACGACCCACGAAACCTTAAACCGACCGGTGAAGTGGTCATTCCAAGCAAGCGTTTTTCCGCCATGCCGACGCATAATTATTTCGCCCTGACGGATGACGATCGTTTTCTGATTGTGTACAACTTTACGCCGGCACAATCGGTAAGCATTATCGACGTAAAAGAGCGTCGCCTGGTCGGCGAAACCACCACCGCCGGCTGTGCCCTGGTGCTGCCATCCGGAATAAGAAGCTTCCTGATGATGTGTGGTGATGGCAGCCTGATGACGGTCACCTTGAATGACGCCGGAGAGGTCACGAATAAACAACGCAACGACCCGTTTTTCGACCCACAGACCGATCC
Organism: Pseudomonadota bacterium; assembly: GCA_022565025.1. Lineage (GTDB taxonomy): Bacteria > Pseudomonadota > Gammaproteobacteria > Xanthomonadales > SZUA-36 > JAJRRA01. Next base: position 31,908 of record JADFKH010000002.1, on the reverse strand, counting down.
GGTAACTGAAAAGGCCGTGCGCTGGGGGGATACCTGGATTTTTGTCTCATTCAAGGGCGATGTCTACCCGGTCGATGTGTCGGGTGATCAGCCGAAGCCGGGCAAAAGCTGGTCGTTGTTCAGCGCAGCCGAGCGAGGCGAGTCCTGGCGGCCCGGCGGCATTCAGCACCTGGCGGTACATGAAGCCAGCGGCAAACTGTATTCCCTGGTGCACCAGGGAGGCAATGGCACCCACAAGGACCCCGGCCAGGATGTCTGGGTGTATGACCTGAAGACCCAGCAGCAGATCCAGAAAATAAAACTCGACAGGCTTGCGACTTCCATCCAGGTCAGCAAGGATGACGCGCCCTTGATGTTTTCAATTTTTATCGGCGACCCCACGCTGGATGTCTATGATGCTTTCAGCGGAAAACATTTGCGCAGTGTGCATGAAATCGGGTTTACACCCACTTTGCTGCAAACCCCCTGAAGATTTCACACCAAGGCAGCAAACGGCAAAACATGCTTATCGCCTCCAATATCATCCTCTGGGTTCTTGTACTGGTCCTGCTGGCTGTGGTGTTGGCCTTGGTTCGCCAGCTTGGTGTTTTGTACGAGCGTGTTGCACCGGCAGGGGCACGCAAGGCATCATCGGGATTGAAGGCTGGAGAAGAGATGCCGGTTTTAGAAATGCACACACTGGATGGCCATCCCTTGCGTTTGGGTGGCGGGCCAGGCAACGGAAAAAGTACCTTACTGTTTTTTCTTTCGCCCAGTTGTCCGGTTTGCAAGACGCTGCTACCCGTGCTGCAGGCCATACGCAACCGTGAGGCTGGCTGGCTGGATGTCGTGCTGGCCAGCGATGGAGACACCGAAGAGCACCGTGTATGGCTCAAGGCGCAAGGAATGGAATCCTGGCCCTGTGTCCTTTCACCACAACTGGGCCTGACGATGCAGGTCGGCCAGTTACCGTTCGCGGCACTGGTCGATGAAAAAGGAATTTTGCGCGCCAGCAGCCCGGTCAACAGCGCAAAGCAGATCGAAAATATGCTTGGAGATCAAACCTATGAAATGGCTGGATGAATTTTCCGAAAATTCGGCAAGATCCATGGCGCGGCAAAGTTCGCGGCGAAGTTTTGTTGCCCGTCTTGGAACCTTGATGCTGGGAGCCGCGGTGGTACCGCTGTTGCCAGTGGCCAGGGCAAGCCAGAGCAAACGACCTTCAGCACCCGAGGAAAGTGGCGACCCCAGGAATTGTGATTACTGGCGTTATTGCGCCATCGACGGATTCCTGTGCGATTGCTGCGGCGGCAGCTACAACAGCTGTCCGCCAGGCACCACGATTTCCCCGATTACCTGGATTGGTACCTGCACCAACCCGGTTGACGGCAAGGACTATATTATTTCCTACAATGACTGTTGCGGTAAATCCAGCTGCGGCCGTTGCCTGTGTAATCGCAACGAGGGTGAAAAACCGGTTTACATGCCGTCCCTGTCCAATGACATCAACTGGTGTGCCACGTCATCGGTGGACATTCCCTACAATTGTTCCACCGCCGTTGTGCTCGGACTGGCGGTCGCAGACACTTGATGTTCCGGCAGACTTTGCATGCAACTACAGGCGGAATTTTGCTGCTTTTGTGGTGCTTGACTGCGCAGGCGGGAAAATCCTATTCACCACGCATCAATTACATCCTGCAATGCCAGGGTTGCCACCTGGCCGATGGCGCCGGCACGCCGGGGAAGGTCCCTGCACTTAAGCATGAAGTTGGCCGCTTCCTGCAGGTTCCGGGTGGGCGGGAGTTCTTGATCCGGGTTCCCGGCACTTCTCAGTCGGCACTGAGCGATGCTGAAGTTGCGGGGGTACTCAACTGGATTCTGGAAAATTTCAGCAGCGAGCAACTGCCCGCTGATTTTGTTCCGTATTCGAGAAAAGAAATTTCCCGCTACCGCCAGCCTCCTTTGGCCAATGTCAGCGCGGTACGTGCGCATTTGATCAAAGAGATTTTGAACTTGGGGGAAGATGCTCTCACCAACCAATAAGAAGATTCAGACCAATAAAAACTTCCATAAACTGGTGTCTTTGCGTCGCCGGGTATCATGGTCGTTTCTCCTTGTTTTATTGGGGTCTTACCTAACGTACGGGCTGTTGTCTGTCTATTTCCCCTCATTTCTCGCCCGCCCGGTGTTTAGCGACGGCATCGTCCCGGTTGGCATTGCGATGGGCTATGCGATCCTGGCCCTGACTTTCATTTTGACCCTGATTTACATATGGATTGCCAACCGCTATTTCGAACCTCTGGAGCGAAAAATTATTGCAGAGCTTGAACGATGAATATCAGCGCAATCGCGATGTTCTTCGTGTTCGTCATTATTACCCTGGGCATCACCTGGTGGGCGGCAAAACACACCAAGACCCGGTCAGATTTTTATGCAGCAGGCAGGAGCATCGGCGGGCTGCAGAACGGGCTTGCGATAGCCGGGGATTTCATGTCGGCGGCAACTTTTTTGGGTGTAACCGCACTGGTGTACAGCACAGGCATGGATGGCATGTTGTTCGTGATCGGTGGAACACTCGGCTGGGCCGTTGTACTGCTGCTGGTTGCGGAGAGGTTGCGCAACCTGGGTCAGTACACTTTTTCCGATGTCGTTGCTTTCCGGCTGGAACGCAAGCCGGTGAGAATCATGTCTGCAACCGGTTCGCTCGCGGTAGCGATTCCATACCTGCTGGCCCAGATGGTGGGGGCCGGAGCACTGATCCAGTCCCTGTTTCATCTGCCCTACAACCTTGCGGTCGTACTGGTGGGCGTGCTGATGACCCTCTACGTAACCTTTGGCGGCATGTTGGCGACGACCTGGATTCAGACCATCAAAGCCGTCCTGTTGCTGACCGGCGGCACGATCATCAGTGTTGGCGTGATGGCCATGCTGAATTTTGATTTTGGCGCCCTGGTGAGCGCCGCAATCGATGTGCATCCACAAGGGCCCGCCATCATGGCTCCGGGCCTGCTGTTCACCGACCCGATTACCATCATTTCAATCGGACTGGCCTTCGTCTTTGGCACGGCCGGTCTGCCGCACGTGCTGATGCGCTTCTTTACGGTTCCTGATGCACGCCAAGCGAGACGTTCTGTTGCCTACGCCATTGGGTTTATTGGTTATTTCCAAAGCCTGATATTTATTATCGGCCTGGGCGCCGTGGTCTATGTCAGTAACAACCCGGAATTCCTGACGGCCGGCGGCGGCCTTATCGGCGGCAGTAATATGGCCGCAATACACCTCTCAAAAGTCATTGGCGGCGATCTGTTTCTCGGCTTCATTTCCGCCGTCGCATTCGCCACCATACTGGCCGTTGTATCGGGCCTGACCCTGTCGGCCGCCGCCGCAGTGTCGCATGATATCTACGCCAACGTGATTTGTGATGGCGACAGCGACCGGAAAACAGAATTACGGATTTCCCGGATCACCACGGTGGTGATCGGTTTGACCACCATGGCCCTGGCCATCCTGCTCGAGGGGGAGAATGTCGCGGTGCTGGCGCTGATCGCGCTTGCCATTGCCGCCAGCGTCAATTTCCCGGTGATGTTTTTATCCATGTACTGGTCAAGATTCACCACGCGCGGCGCTCTGGCTGGTGGTTATTCCGGGCTTGCCACCGCACTGGTCCTGGTCTTACTGGGACCGACCGTCTGGGTCTCATTGCTGGGATTCGAAAAGCCGGTTTATCCTTACGCCTACCCCACTTTATTTGCGATGCTGGCGAACCTGATTTGCGCCTATTGGTTCTCGGTTTCAGACAAGAGTCAAAGGGCTCTTGCCGAAGCTGAGTCTTTCGCTGCACAGTGGATACAGTCCGAAATTGGGCCTGTCCAAGAGAAATGATGAACAAAATAAATCACTCAAAACTTGAGCCCATTGAGAAAGCCAGCCTGGATGAATTGCAGGCGCTGCAGCTGAAACGGATGAAGTGGAGTCTGCAACATGCCTATGACAATGTTGCACACTACAAAAAAAAATTCGACGAGGCAGGCGTACACCCTGGGGATCTTCAGGCCCTTTGCGACCTGGGCAAATTCCCGCTTACAGCCAAGCAGGATTTGCGGGAGAATTACCCCTTCGCCCTGTTTGCGGTACCTATGGATGAAGTGGTTCGAATTCACGCATCCAGCGGTACTACCGGCAAGCCGACGGTGGTGGGATACACCAAAAACGACATCGACATGTGGGCCGATGTTTGTGCACGATCTATTCGCGGTGCGGGTGGCAGTAAAAGCGATAAGGTCCATGTGGCGTACGGTTATGGCCTGTTTACCGGCGGGTTGGGTGCGCATTATGGCGCAGAACGCCTGGGCGCAACCGTCATTCCCATGTCGGGTGGCCAGACCGAGCGCCAGGTGCAGCTGATTGAGGATTTCCAACCCGATATCATCATGTGCACCCCCTCTTATATGCTGAATCTTGCCGATGAGTTCGTTCGCCAAGGGCTTAATCCAGTGGAATCCTCGCTCCGGATTGGGATATTCGGCGCGGAGCCCTGGACCGATGCGATGCGCCAGGAAATTGAATTACGCTGTGGCGTCGATGCACTGGACATCTATGGTTTATCGGAGGTCATCGGCCCGGGTGTCGCCTGCGAATGCATTGAAACCAAGGACGGCCCACATATCTGGGAAGATCATTTTTATCCGGAAATTATCGACCCGGCCAGTGGCGAAGTATTGCCCGACGGGCAATACGGAGAACTGGTTTTTACCTCACTGACCAAGGAGGCGTTGCCCATCATCCGTTACCGGACGCGGGACCTTACGCGCCTGTTGCCCGGCACAGCCCGCACCATGCGCCGCATGGACAAGATCACCGGGCGCAGCGACGACATGATGATCATTCGCGGTGTCAATGTTTTCCCGAGCCAGATCGAAGAAGAAATCCTCAAACTGGATGAGTGCTCGCCGCACTACCAGATTGAACTGTATACCGAAAAGCAGATGGACAAGATGCGCGTGCTGGTCGAGTTGAAACCGCAGTACGGGCAACTTTCGGATGAGGAGCGGGCTGGTGTTGCCGCAAAACTGGCACACAACATCAAGTCATACATTGGCGTGACTGCGATTATCGAACTGCGCAGTGTGGGTGGTGTTGTCCGCTCCGAAGGCAAAGCGGTGCGGGTTGTAGACAAGCGTTCGCGTTGACAGTCCCCCGTAATTTTGCCATACAGTCATTCGCTGTTTATTCAGCTTCAGTTCAGCTATTGGTCTGTATGATGCCTATCATGAGGTAGAAATGTCTTGGAACATAAGGTTTACGCCACCTGCTGAATATTTGTAATTGGAGACTAATGATGAAACATACGGTAAAAATTCTATTGGTAATTGCTGGTTTGGTGCTCTCAAGCGCCAGCTACGCAGGTTATCGGGGTGGTCATCATGGCGGTGGTCATTATGGGGGTGGTCATCATGGACACGGTAGTTCGATTGCAGGTGCGTTTATTGTCGGCGGATTACTCGGCTATGCTTTTACTGACTATAGATATAGAGCACCCAGAACCGTTTATCGGACAGTTTATGTAGAGCCAACAACAAACCAGCCCAACCGTTCCTTTCGCAGAGAAAGTGATGGAAACTGCTATTTAATTAATTATCGAGAAAACGGCGATCAGGTTGCGACTATCGTCCCCGCGCTCAATTGCGAATAGATGATTTGGTAGACCGATTCTTTAATGATCACGCAAACGAACGGTCGAAGTGACGGGAACAAACGATCGCATCAGCGCAACGCGGATCGCGCCTGCTTCCTCACCATAGGCTCCCAGCTTCCTTAACGAAGACACCTCTTCGGGAGTATAGGGAGTGAAGTGGCCGGGAATATTTTCCGGGTCAAACTTTTTCAGCATCCAGTTCACCAATACCGCCAGGGAATCGTCCGGCAGGGGAGACGCTGCAACGCCAGGCACACGAATGAGATATTCACGCCCACCCGGCACCCCCAGAAAACGGGCGACGATGCCTGGCATGGGTGGCACTGCGCTACCGGTCCCGCCACCATCGGCACGATGGCAACCCTGGCAATTCAACATCCACATGGTCTGGGCAGATCGGACGGGGGGTGCATCTGCAGCCAGGGCCTGCTGACCAAAGGCAAGGATCATCGGGAAAAGCAGCAATTTGAACACAGCTATTGCCCGTTCAGCGCTGGAACTCTAGTTCTCAAATCGAGTGTAGATTGTGCATTGGCGCTTGAGAATTTGGATCTGATTTGTGCCACCTCATCTTCGCTCAACAACAGGTTTGAATCTGCCGCATCTGACGCTCCAAAATTTGTCGCCAGGTAGTCAATCAAAGCCGAAATTTGTGCATCGGTCAGGTACTGTGCGGGCATGGCGCCCACGTAGCGCTGACCCTCGATCTCGATCGTGCCGATAAGACCATCAATCAAAACCATGGTGAAATATTCACGACCTTCAACGCTTGCCATGATGTCTGCGAAGCGGTTTTTTAAGGCCGGAAATATGCCCGGTATGCCAGCCCCATCCGGCTGGTGACAAACGACGCACCGTTGATAGGCTTCCTCTCCTTCACTGGCGTGTGGACTGCTGGCGCCGATGACTACAGCAGAAAGCGTAAAAAAAACGGTAAGCAGCCCCTGATCCACTAAAGCATTCATTCATCCACACCAATAATGACTGCTGTTGAGCAGTGATAAACGGCACTCTTTGTTCCCAGACACCAGTTCAGGTCATTATTCTGCTGTGGGCGGTAAGCAGGACGATCACCCTCATTACGATTGCACAAACAGCGCCCACAACTGGTCTTGCCACAACAGTCGTTATAGGAAATCACATAGTTTTTCTTATCAGCCGGGTTATAGCAGGTACCGATCCAGGTCAGGGGCGACATTTCTGTGCCGGGCGGACAGGAACTGGCTGTGCCACCACAACAACTGCACAGAAAACCATCAATGGCGCAGAAACGCCAGTATTCACATTGAGTGGGATCACCCGGATCTTGCGGATTACCCGTATCTTGTGGTGCAACTCCAGGGTAACTGTTCCCGCCCGTCGAGGCCCGTGCTACCGGCAACAAGGGATATGCTGCTGCACCAACAACTGCCATACCAAGCTTGGCAATGAAGCTTCGACGGGACGACTGCCGTGCGATTCGTCGGCTGGCCTTTTCACAGAATTTGTCTAGTCGTTTCATAATTTCTTCATCTTGATGGAAAAACAAGGTCAGCCATGCGCTGACTTCAATTTGCTCAGTTTCGACCCATTGGCAATGAGCAAATCCCCAATGTAATAGACAACGATCACTGCCGCACCGGCAAAAGCGGTGAGAATCCAGTCCACCAGGTACAGTGGCCGGTTTGAAGAGGGCAGTAATGCCGCCGCGACAACGACCATCATGGTCAAATTGCGGACGATCAGCCAGGCGCTGATTTGATGGCCCTGTGAGCCCCATCCACAACCACAATCAATGGATGTCCGCCCACGCACCAGGTTCAAACCAATGGAAAATATGTAGATGAGCAGCAAGCCTATGGTCAGAATCAAGCCGGTTGAACGGGTCAGGGGTATCAGCACGAGAAACGCCGCACCGAGTTCCAGAACGACAACCAGCGGCGCCAGTAAAGGCACCGACCATGCCGGCACTACCCGGTAGTCGGCCACAACTCCGGCATGACGTGCAAAATCCATGACCTTGTGCATGCCGGCAAGTGCAAATACGAAAGCGATCAGTATTGCAATGGTCAGTGAGTAAATTGGATCCAGTGTGGGCATGGTCCTAGTGTAGTGTCTTATACAAGTGTAGTGTCCTACACTAGTTAGCGTGAACTACCATGGGCGTCGCGGCATCCCCGGTGGTGATGGTGCGCAGGAAATTTCCGGATTCTGCCGCGTACACATCGAGCAACATATCGGCATTGGTAACCACCAGGTAGGATGGCTTGCTGCGGGTTACGGCAATCGAAATACTGGCAGTTCCCAGTTTGATCCGCCGCTTGAGTGTACCCGGCACCGGCTCGAACGCCCATACTTCGGTGCCACCGTCTTTATGCGAACCTTCCTTGCCATCGGCTTGCATCAGCACGAACAATTCCTCATCGTTTCCGGCAATTACCTGCCAGCCGGACGGCCGCCAATTTTCCTGGTTCAGTTCGGCGGGCACCATGTTCCAGTCGTCCAGCACTCGTGGCTTAGCAGAACGAAAATCCACCGGCTGTATCCGTGACCGGAAACTCGGGAAATAGGTAATACCACCGACAATGGCATTTTTGACAAATATCGGGTCGTTATCGATGTCAATGAAGACCTCTGTCCTGGACGATGAGGTCACCGCCCCCTCTGCGGAAAGCCCGTAAGTAGCGAGGGTGCCATCGGCGCACAGGGTGGAAAAGCCTCTTTTCCCAGTGGGAAAGACAAAATTACAACCGGGAATTGCTATCTCCCCAAGGACCTTGCGATTCACTAGATCCACAATTGTCACTGAAGCTGCCGGTGTAAAATTCATGACCAGACCCATACGTTCATCATCGGTCAACTGGAAGGAATTTTTCTGTGTAACCACTTGCTGCCGCTTGCTTGGAATGATGATCTCGTCGATGGGCTGCAGCGATGCCGTATCGAAAATCACTACCACGTCCGTTCGTTCACCGTAGGTTCCGCGTGAGTAGAATGACTGCGCAGAATAAAGTTCCGGGCGCGATTTTGAGTGTTGAAACGAGGCAAAACCACTGGCGCCAACGATTCCTTTGAAGTTCCGGCTCGGTGCTGCCACGTCGATGATCGTGATCTTTCCATCGATCAGGGAATAGAAATTGAAATCATGTGCAAAGACCCAGGTGTCCGGGTATTTTTCAGGAAGTGTCTCAGTGCTCGGAATGGTTTCGATGGGCAGGTCAGCTGCATACCCATCAAGCGAGAAGGCCAAAACGAAAAATGAAATGAAGATTACGTGAATCATGAAGCACTCCACCTATGCTGTTGTGTCACTATAAAACCATTATAAAATAACACACCATGCCATCGACCCACTGACAATTTGATTTATCACCAATAATAAGTATTACACTAGCAACGTCACCGGAATGATTGGCAAAAGATGACTGAACACAGCTTCGTACATGGAGTCAGCGACACTCCATTGATTTTTAAAACCATTGGCAAACTGCTGGATGAAGCCGCGGCCAGCTATGCCGACAAACAGGCCATCGTGGTGCGCCACCAGGGAGTTCGCCTGAGTTATTCGGAATTGAACAATCTGGTAAATTGCGTGGCCGGCAATTTACTGTCCAAGGGCATTGAGCCCGAAGATCGGGTTGGCATCTGGTCTCCAAACAACTTGCAATGGGTCGTCACCCAGTTCGCGACCGCAAAAATCGGCGCAATACTGGTGAACATCAACCCGGCATACCGGATTTCCGAGTTGGAATATGTCCTGAACAAGGTTAGCTGCAAGGCCCTGGTCCTGGCAGAACAATTCAAGTCCAGTGATTATGTCAGCATGCTGATGAGCCTGGCTCCGGAACTGGGTGACTGTGATGCAGGCGATTTGCGTGCCGAACAAATTCCGGCGTTGAGAACGGTTATCTGTCTCGGCGATGAGGAACAGCCCGGCATGTACCGGTTTACCCAATTCGAGCAAGCGGCTTCTGCTTCGTCCCTGCAAAAAGTTCAGTCCATTGCGGCCTTATTGCAACCGGATGACCCGATCAACATCCAGTTTACCAGCGGGACAACCGGATTCCCGAAGGGTGCAACTCTGAGCCATTTCAATATCCTGAACAACGGGTATTTTGTGACTGAAACCATGCAGTTCACGGACCAGGACCGCTTGTGCATACCGGTGCCGCTGTACCATTGTTTTGGGATGGTGATGGGCGTGCTGGGCTGTGTCAGCCACGGTGCAACCATGGTGTTTCCAGACGAGGCATTTGATCCTAAAAGCGTACTGGAAACGATCCAGGCTGAGCAATGCACCGCACTGTACGGTGTGCCAACCATGTTCATCGCAGTACTGGCGCACCCGGATTTCAACCGCTACGACCTGTCCTCTTTGCGCACCGGCATCATGGCTGGTGCACCCTGCCCGGCTGAAACCATGGCACGGGTGATGGGCGAAATGAACATGACGGATGTGACCATCGCTTACGGCATGACCGAGACCAGCCCGGTAAGTTTTCAGACTTCAGTAGATGACCCGGTGGACAAACGGGTCAGCACGGTTGGGCGGGTCCATCCCCATGTACAGGTCAAAATTGTTGATGATGACGGACGCGTTGTACCCGTAGGAACACGCGGTGAACTGTGTACACGCGGATATTCCGTCATGCTGGGATACTGGGACGATGATGAAAGAACCCGTGAGGCAATAGACCCGGCCGGTTGGCTCCACACAGGGGATCTCGCCGTGATTGACCAACTCGGATACTGCGACATCGTCGGACGGGTCAAGGACATGATCATCCGGGGTGGTGAAAATATTTATCCGCGCGAGGTAGAAGAGTATTTGCTGCGCCATCCAAAAATCATGGATGTGTCGGTATTTGGAATCCCCGATGACAAATACGGTGAGCAGGTCATCGCCTGGGTGCAGGTCAAAGAGGGTGAAGCGCTGAATGAGGCGGCGGTCAAGTCATTTTGTGACGGCCAGATCGCACATTACAAGATACCCGCGAAGGTGGAATTCGTGGATGAGTTTCCCCTGACTGTTACCGGCAAGATTCAAAAATTTGTGATGCGTGATCAGATGATCGCCAGGGAATCCTGACCGGGAAGCTGATCCATGGAAACGACACTTGCTATTTCCAACCTGATGCTGTGGGTTCTGGTCCTGGTCCTGGCCGCCATGGTGTTCGCACTGGTGCGCCAGATCGGTATTCTGTATGAACGTGTTGCGCCGGCAGGTGCGCTGATGGCCGGAAGCGGCTTGAAAACCGGGGAGGAAATACCGGTTTTTGACCTGGAAACACTCGACGGCCGGGCCATCCGGATTGGCGGTAAAAGCAGCAACGGGAAAAGCACGCTGCTCTTTTTTCTATCTCCTACCTGCCCGGTTTGCAAAACACTGATTCCAATTCTCACGGCCATGCGAAAAAGCGAGGCCAACTGGCTTGAGATCGTTTTTGCCAGCGATGGGGATGAACAAGAGCATCGCCAATGGCTGCAGGAATGCAAACTGGAATCCTGGCCCTACATCCTGTCCCAGCAACTGGGTATGACCATGCTGGTGGCGCAATTACCCTTTGCCGCACTGATCGATGAAAATGGAATTCTCTGTGCGCGTGGACTGGTCAACACACGCGAGCACATCGAGAGCCTGTTCGAAGCCAGGGAACAAGGCGTCGCTTCCATCCAGGAATATCTACAGAAACAGCAGCAAAGTTAAACCATGTAATAATCCTTGAAAATTTGCTTAAATATGAAGACGGTATCTATACGCTGATCAAGCGCTAATCGGAGAAAATGTCATGATCGCAAACTTGAGTGAAGTATCCACGCAGGCGATTCTAATCCGCGAAGACGAAAAGGGTATTGCCAGGCTCACACTGAACAGACCCCAACAATACAATGTCCTGTCCAGTGCAATGTTATCCGAACTGCAGGCTGCACTTGATGACATAAGTGCTAACGACAGGATTCATGTGGTCATTATTGCAGCCAATGGTAAGGCTTTCAGCGCTGGGTGTGATCTTAAGGAAATGCGCTCCAGCGATGACCGGGCCTTTCATCAGGATTTGTTCAATCAGTGCAGCGCGATGATGCTTACCATTAACCAGATGCCACAGCCGGTAATAGCCCAGGTCAATGGTATAGCGACAGCAGCCGGCTGCCAGCTGGTTGCTAATTGCGACCTCGCAGTCGCCACTTTCGATTCACGTTTTGCCGTTTCCGGCATCAATGTCGGTTTGTTCTGCTCAACGCCCGCAGTACCCTTGAGTCGTAATTTACCCCGCAAACAGGCCCTGCAGATGTTATTAACGGGTGATTTTATATCGGCTGAGCAAGCGCAGGCTTATGGTTTAATCAACGAGGTCGTAAACGACGATGAGTTGCAGCGCGCAACCACTGATCTGGCCCGTAAAATTGCTGCAAAATCTCCGCTTGCGATCAGACTCGGAAAACAAATGTTTTACCGGCAATTGGCCATGGATTTGTCCGCAGCCTATGCTTTTGCCGGTGAAAAAATGGCCTGCAATATGGACAGCGAGGATGCTCGCGAAGGCATAGACGCCTTCATAGAGAAACGCACACCTCAATGGAAGGGTCGATAAAGCCTGGCGGCGGTCGAGAATAGAATCGTGAATCAGAACAAGCCATACACAAAAGACCTGGATAAAAATCCAGCGAATTTCTCGCCACTGTCACCTCTGACTTTTATCGAACGCGCAGCTTTTGTTTATCCCGATCGAACCGCCGTTGTCTATGGAGATATTCGTAGAAGCTGGGCCCAAACTTACATCCGCTGCAAACGTTTGGCATCGGCGCTGGTTAACAGAGGGATAACCGAAGGCGACACCGTTGCTGTCATGCTGCCAAACGTTCCTGCAATGGTTGAAGCACATTTTGGCGTACCGATGACCGGTGCCGTACTGAACGCACTCAACATTCGCCTGGATGCCGATGCCATTGCCTTCATGTTAAAACATGGCGAGGCGAAAATTCTGCTGACCGATCGGGAGTTTTCGCAGACCATTCAGGCGGCTCTGGCGCAACTCGAAGCCAAGCCACTGGTAATCGATGTCGATGACCCGGAATTCAGTGGTGGTGAATTCATCGGCGAACTTGAATACGAGGCATTCCTGCTCGAAGGTGATGCCAATTTCGACTGGCAGTTACCCGCAGATGAATGGCAGGCAATTTCACTGAGTTATACCTCGGGCACTACCGGTGATCCGAAGGGCGTCGTGACCCATCATCGGGGTGCGCATTTAAACGCCGTGTCCCACATCATGGCCTGGAATATGAATGCTCATCCGGTGTATTTATGGACTCTGCCACTATTTCATTGCAATGGCTGGTGCTTTCCATGGACCATTGCGGCATTGAACGGCACCAATGTGTGCCTGCGAGAGGTACGAGCCGACGCTATTTTTGATCTGCTGAGGAAGGAAAAAGTCACCCATCTGTGTGGCGCTCCGATCGTGCTAAATTTGATCGCCAATGCTGACGGCGAAACAAAACAAGGCATCGATCATCAGGTGAATGTGATGACCGCCGCCTCGGCGCCTCCACCAGCGGTTCTGGAGGCGATGGAAAAATTGAATTTTAAGGTCACTCACGCCTATGGATTAACCGAGGTTTATGGCCCGGCCGTGGTTTGTTCCTGGCACGAAGAGTGGAATGACTTACCCAGCACAGAGCAGGCTGAGTTAAAGGCTCGTCAGGGTGTACGCTATCCGATGCTGGAAAAACTCATTGTTGCCGATCCCAAAACACTGGAACCCGTACCCCACGATGGAGAAACGGTTGGCGAGATCATGTTCAAGGGCAATATCGTCATGAAGGGTTATCTGAAAAACGCCGAGGCAACCCGCAATGCATTCGAGGGCGGCTGGTTTCACAGCGGCGACCTCGGAGTATGCCATGAAGATGGCTATATCGAGATCCGAGATCGCTCCAAAGATATCATTATTTCCGGTGGGGAAAATATCTCGAGCATTGAGATTGAAAAAACACTCTACCGCCACCCGGCGATTCTTGAGGCAGCTGTCGTTGCACAGCCCGATAAAAAATGGGGTGAGACACCCTGTGCATTTGTTACCCTGAAAGATAAAGTGATTGATGTCAGCGAGCAGGAAATCATCGATTATTGCCGCGATAATATGGCGCATTTCAAAGCACCGAAAACCGTCATCTTCGGACCTTTGCCGAAAACCTCAACCGGCAAGATACAGAAATTTATTTTGCGCCAACAAGCAGCGGCAGTTTCAGCGTGACCGATATAACGACACTACGTCGAATACTCAATACCCATCAACGCGTGGCAATGGTTGGATTGTCTGCCCACTGGTCGAGACCGAGTTTTTTCGCCGCCAAGTACCTGTTGGAACGTGGTTTCGAAGTTATTCCGGTAAATCCAAAGTATGCGGAAATACTCGGACAAGAATGTTATCCGGATTTGCAATCGATCCCAACGCCAGTCGATATTGTCGACCTCTTCCAAAAAGCTGAGCGAGTGCCACCATTTGTCGACGCTGCCATAGCCATTGGCGCAAAAGTGGTGTGGATGCAACTCGGAATTATTAACCAGGAGGCCGCACAAAAAGCAAGCGATGCCGGACTCGAAGTGGTCATGGACCGATGCATGAAAATCGAATACGCGCGGATTTTCGGTGGACTCAATACCATTGGTGTAAACACCAGAATTATCTCGGCAAAACGCCCGTCGTTTGTGAATTTTTAGGCTCATTGCCGGTTGATTTAAATCGAGAATACCATCATGGCCGATAGAGAATTTGGAATCGAAACACTGTGCCTGCATGCAGGACAAATCCCCGACTCCGCGACCGGTTCTCGAGCCGTACCCATCTATCAAACAACATCCTATGTTTTTGACAGTACCGATCATGCCGCCAGCCTGTTCAACCTGCAAACTTTCGGCAATATCTACACTCGCTTAACCAACCCGACAACCGCAGTCCTCGAAGAACGTATGGCCGCACTGGAAAATGGCCGGGCGGCACTTGCGGTGAGTTCGGGAATGGCGGCACAGACCGTAGCCCTGCTTACCCTGATGGAACAGGGCGATGAACTGGTATCGGCCAGTACACTTTACGGCGGCACCTATTCACAGTTTGATGTCACGTTTCGAAAGTTCGGCATCGATACCAAATTTATCGATTCTGATGACCCCGAGAATTTTCGCCAGGCCATCACTAAAAAAACCAAAGCGTTGTTCGTCGAGACCATTGGCAATCCATTGAACAATGTGGCGGATATCGAAGCCATCAGCGCGATAGCCAGGGATGCCGGTATTCCACTGGTGATCGACAGCACGTTTGCAACGCCCTATTTGTGCCGGCCGATGGATCATGGCGCTGACATTATCGTCCATTCGGCGACCAAATTTATTGGCGGACATGGAACCTCGATGGGGGGTGTAATCGTTGAATCCGGTAAGTTCGACTGGGCCAATGGTAATTTCCCAGGCATGACCGAACCGTCGACGGGTTATCACGGCATCCGTTTCTATGAAACCTTCGGTGATTTCGGATTTACCATGAAAGCGCGCTGCGAGACCCTGCGCACCCTCGGGCCTGCGATGAGTCCATTCAATGCCTTTATGCTGCTTCAGGGCCTGGAAACCCTGCCGATACGCATGGAACGTCATTGTGACAATGCCGTTGGCGTTGCCAAATTTCTGCAGCAGCATGCGGCCGTGTCGTGGGTGAACTATGCCGGCCTGGAAGACAGTGCCTATCAGCCACTGGTGAAGAAATACCTGCCCAAGGGCGCAGGTTCTATACTCACCTTCGGGGTTAAGGGAGGCTTTGATGCCGGTGCAAAATTCATCGAAAATGCCGAATTCCTCAGCCACCTGGCAAATGTAGGCGATGCCAAAACCCTCATTATTCACCCTGCCTCAACAACCCACAGACAGCTATCCGAGGAACAGCAAATCACCGCTGGTGTGACACCAGACATGGTCCGTATTTCAGTGGGCCTGGAAACCCTCGACGATATCCTCTGGGATCTGGATCAGGCGCTGAGCAAATCACAGTAGGTAGGCGCGTGTTTGCTCGAAGAGGGAACCATCGAAATGGCCAGGCCAAAAAATCGCACTTCTTCCCTGTATTTTAACTATCCGCAATTTCCTTTTACCAGAGCACCGGAACTGGACCGGAAGTCGCAGCAATATCCCGTCGTCATAGTCGGTGCAGGCCCCATCGGTGTGACCGCTGCGCTGGAGCTGGCCCGTCATGGAGTCAGCTCAGTGGTGCTTGATGATAAAGACACGATCAATGAAGGCAGCCGTGCTATCTGTATCGCCAGACACTCTATGGAATGCCTGCATCAACTTGGTTTGGCACAAAGGTTTGAAGACAAGGCCTTGCCCTGGACACAGGGTAGTTCCTACTACCATGACCAACTGGTTTATCGCCTGCAGATGCCTCATTCCACAGCAGAACGTTATTACCCAATGTACAACCTGCAACAACAGTACATTGAGCAATACCTGATCGATAAGGCCGGTGCCAATGACTTGATTGAATTGCGTTGGCACAGCAAAGTCATTGATGTAAGTCAGGATGATGCTGGGGTGAGTCTTGGTGTCGAAACGCCTGAGGGTAGTTATACGATCAACAGTGACTATGTCCTGGCGGCCGATGGTGCGCGTAGCGTAATGAGACACAAGTTGGGTCTACCCTTAAAAGGCGATGCCTATGAAGGACGTTATGTCATTGCCGACATCCAGATGGAATCGGATTATCCCACCGAGCGACGGGCGTTTTTTGATCCCACATCCAATCCGGGTCTGACCATTTTGATCCATAAACAACCGGACAATATATGGCGTATTGATTACCAGATAGGCGAAGATATCGATGCGGAAAAGGAGTTGAAAGAAGACAATATTCGCCGGCGTATCAACTCCATTCTGGTTATGATCGGTGAGACCGGATCGTGGCAACTGGAATGGTGGAGTTTATACAAAGCCTATTCGCTGGCGCTGGAGGATTATCGTCAAGGAAGAATCCTGTTCATGGGTGATGCGGCGCACCTGGTACCGATTTTTGGTGTGCGTGGGCTTAACTCGGGCCTGGCCGATGCCATGAATGCGGGCTGGAAACTGGCCTATGTCATTCATGCCTGGGCAGATGAGCATTTGCTCGACAGCTATAGTCCAGAGCGACGTGGCGCAACCCTGGATGTTTTTGAAAATGCCAGCAAAAGCACCAAATTTATGACGCCGCCGACACGGGGTCATCGCCTGATGCGGGACGCGGTATTGTCATTGGCGATCAGCAATGAATTCCCACGTCCGCTGATTAATCCCAGACAATCACAACCCTATACCTACATTGAAAGTCCCCTGACCAGTTACCGCAACAGGGATGTTGAATTTGATAGCGGTCCTGGTACCGGGGCCCCAATTATTAATCATGTTATCGGCGACCGAGGCTGTTTATTGGATTATTTGGGAATCGGCTTTAGCGGCTTGTATTTTGCCGAGTCGAACGCTATTGGTCCGCTGATAACTGAGTTACCGGGCGAGCTTAATGTGGGTGAGGAACAATTTACCTTGATCATCATTGCGCGGGTCTCTTTTTCCCTGGAGAACATAGCCGTTCTCCATGATAAGGATGGCGAACTTTTTTCCGCCTATGACGCCAAGGACAGCAGTTTTTATTTGGTCAGGCCGGACCGGCACATCAGCGCACGATGGAAAAATATTAATATTGACGAAGTCAAGCAGGCTTTTACGCAGATACTGCGCGGAGGCTCAAGTGAGTAAGCAATTTTCACAAGAAAACCTGGAACAGGCCCTGGAAATACTGGCTGTTGCCATCAATAAGGCAGGGTGCGAAAAGGAAACGCTGTTTTTGAGTAAATTATGTTTTGTATTGGCGAACCAATTGGGCGATATCAAGTTACTTGAAGACGCTATTGAAAAAGCGAACGCCGATCTTTAGTTTCCTTGGGCCTATCACTTATGTCTTTAGCAATGTCTAATGGCTGCCCCCTGCGCATCAGCACAGGGGGTATCGTCCAGGATATCGTCTGCCGGCACCTAAAAGTAATAACTGGCGTTGATGCCCCAAGTCCTTGGACGACCATAATACTGCTCGACCAGACCAAAGAAACCACCATTTGAAACGCTGCCCGAGAGATCAAACGTCTGCACCAGATACTCCTCGCCGGTCAGGTTATGCACAGAGAAGCGCAGGCTCCAGTTATCGCTTTCCGGGAACCAGGCGACCGAGGCGTTAAAGACCGTGTAGCCATTTTCGGTCGATGCGGTGGTGCCGAGCAGTGTGAAGAAATGTTCCGAGCGATACTGAAAGTCTCCTTGCAGGGCGACATTGCCGTTACCGACCGGGAATTCATACCGGATCAAGCCACTGAGGTTCCACTTGGGGCTCTGCACCGGGGGTACCGAATCGCCCGGACGTAATGCCAGGCTTAAGCCCAGCGGATCAATAACATCCAGCGTGATACCCGGAATATCCGTGGCCTCGGCATCAACGTAACCGACGCCGAACATCAGGTCGAGACCAGCGGCCGGTGCAGCCAATACTTCAAGCTCAAAGCCCTTGCTCTCGCAATCACCGTTGAGGGTGAACGTATCCAACTGGATGATTGAGAACACCTGGCACTGCTTGTAATCATAGTAATAGGCAGCACCGTTGACCCGCAGACGGCCTGCCGACAGATCGGCCTTGAAGCCTGCTTCATATGCGTCCAGACGCTCGGGCTCATAATTCATGAACGAGAAGGGCTCCAGTGTGCCATCCGGCAGAATTTTGATGCCATCGTCCGACAGGAACGACGGCAGTAATGGGGCATTGAAGCCGCCGGATTTCACCCCACGATTCCAACTCGCGTAGAGCAGCGTGTCATCGTTGGGGCGATAGTCGACCTGCAATCGCGCTGACCATTCGCTGTCGTCGCGGGTGCCAAAGTACGGATCAAGTCCGCCTGAAGCCTCATCGACGACTATATCCACTATATTAGGGTCCTGGCCGCTGATGGTCGTGTCCGGGAACCACGACACGAAGTTGCTGTACTCGTGGATCTTGTCTTCATTGATCCAGCGGAAACCGGCTATTACCGATAATTGCTCGCTGACCGCATATTCGCCCTGCCCGAACAAAGACCAGCTTTCGGTCTGCGTCCGATAGGGGTTGCGCATGCCATTTACGCCAAGAACTTCGACAGGCAGTCCAAACAGTTCCTCAAACAGGCGCCTCATGATGCCGCCGTTGGAATCCTGGATGTCCAGGTCAAGGTAATAGACACCCGTAACCCACTTAAGCTTGTCCGTTTCGCCTGAGAGCCGCAATTCTTGTGAGAACTGTTCTGCGTCGGTGGTCAGGAAAAAGTCGAAATAATCGACCGGGGTCGCATCCGAATCCTCGATATAGTCGCGTATGACCGTCTGGTAGTCCGTAATACTGGTCAGCTTGATCGAATCGTTACTCCAGTTGATGGTCGCGGTCAGACCCTCTGTTTCCAGATCGTTGTGACCTTCGAAATCATAATCACCGGCGTAGATGTCGCCATCCGTATCTTCATAGTGATCCAACTCGGGAACCGTCAGGCCGGGTGTATATTCCCCGTCCGGGAACACGGCCGAGGCAAATTCAAAGAATCCGGTGCGGATGTCCTGCGAGCCATGCCGGGCATTCAGCAAAATACTCGTGCTGTCGGATGGGTTGAACAAAACCTGAGCCCGGATCGCAAGTTCGTTGGCATTATTCAATTCCGAGCCCGGCTTCAGCCGATTGGTGACGTACCCGTCACCCTGATGGGTAGCTATTGACAGTCTTGCAGATACAGTGTCGGATAAGGGCAGGTTAAATGCACCCTGCGCCTTGACCCGGTTGAAGCGGCCATAGGTGACGCTGCCATAGCCGCTCAACTCGTTGGACGGCTTGACCGTAATATACTGAACCAGCCCGCCGGTGGCGTTGCGGCCAAACAGCGTGCCCTGCGGTCCGCGCAAAATCTCGACGCGCTCCATATCGAACAGCAGGAACCCGGCGCCTGACATCTGGCTGATGTAAACCTCATCCACATAGATGGCGATGGGGCTTTCCACGTTGGTCGTGAAGTCGTTGTTGGCGACGCCGCGAATGCCGATTGAATAGTTTGCTTCACCGTTCGGTTGCAACGTGCTGACGCCTGGCGCCAGCGCGGTAACTTCCTGAGCATTGGTATAACCAAGCGCCCGCATTTGTTCACCGGTAATGGCTGTTATCGCAATGCCCACGTCCTGGACGCTCTGCTCGCGTTTCTGGGCCGTTACGATGACTTCTTCCAGCAGCACAGAATCCTGTGCCAGCACAGGCGCGGAAACCGCAGCAATTACCGCAAGAGCAACCGTACCCAGTAAAACTTTTTTTAGATGTGCTGTTAGCGAAGCTGAACTAAATAACGTCTGTTTTGTCATGACATTCCCCAAGGCAATATTTTTATGTTTAAACCACCCAATGGACCCAGTGGCCCATCGTTATGCCGATAGCCTAGAATAGGACTACGGTCCCAGTCAAGGGGTTGGCCTTGATGGAGTGCATGCTGGCCGTAAGATGTGACCGTTTGGCCATTGATGGGGACGAAGCAGCGATTTTAAAAAAAAAGCCCCACCCAAAAGGGTGAGGCTTTTTATTTGGCGCCTGGCAGTGACCTACTCTCGCACGGGAACTCCCGCACTACCATCGGCGATGCATCGTTTCACTGCTGAGTTCGGTATGGAATCAGGTGGTTCCAATGCTCTATTGCCGCCAGGCAAACTGTTGGCTAAAAAGGGGTCGGATCCAATTATCCTCTACATGGACCAATTCCATCCAAGATAATTGAATCCGACCCCTTTTTGCCGCAACTGGGAATTCTGTCAATAAGCTGTGTCTTACAAAGATCTTCTTGACCAATGGAGCAGCCAAAAAGGGTTTTGGTGTTATATGACCAAGTCTCTCGGGCAATTAGTACTGGTTAGCTTCACACATTACTGCGCTTTCACACCCAGCCTATCAACCTTGTAGTCTACAAGGGCCCTTACAACATCAAGTGTTGAGAGATCTAATCTTGGGAGAGGCTTCCCGCTTAGATGCTTTCAGCGGTTATCCCTTCCGAACATAGCTACCCGGCAATGCCACTGGCGTGACAACCGGAACACCAGAGGTTCGTCCACTCCGGTCCTCTCGTACTAGGAGCAGCTTCCCTCAAATCTCTAACGACCACGGCAGATAGGGACCGAACTGTCTCACGACGTTCTAAACCCAGCTCGCGTACCACTTTAAATGGCGAACAGCCATACCCTTGGGACCGGCTACAGCCCCAGGATGTGATGAGCCGACATCGAGGTGCCAAACACCCCCGTCGATGTGAACTCTTGGGGGGTATCAGCCTGTTATCCCCGGCGTACCTTTTATCCGTTGAGCGATGGCCCTTCCATACAGAACCACCGGATCACTATGACCTACTTTCGTATCTGCTCGACCCGTCGGTCTCGCAGTTAAGCGGGCTTATGCCATTGCACTCAATGTACGATGTCCGACCGTACTGAGCCCACCTTCGTACTCCTCCGTTACTCTTTGGGAGGAGACCGCCCCAGTCAAACTACCCACCACACACTGTCCCCGACCCGGATAACGGGCCTGGGTTAGAACTTCAACTACATCAGGGTGGTATTTCAAGGTTGACTCCACCAGAACTAGCGTCCTGGTTTCAAAGTCTCCCACCTATCCTACACAAACATAACCAAAGTTCAGTGTGAAGCTATAGTAAAGGTGCACGGGGTCTTTCCGTCTAGCCGCGGTTACGCTGCATCTTAACAGCGAATTCAATTTCACTGAGTCTCGGGTGGAGACAGCGCCGCCATCGTTACGCCATTCGTGCAGGTCGGAACTTACCCGACAAGGAATTTCGCTACCTTAGGACCGTTATAGTTACGGCCGCCGTTTACCGGGGCTTCAATCAACAGCTTCGCCAAAGTCCGAAGACCAGGGCTAACCGCATCATTTAACCTTCCGGCACCGGGCAGGCGTCACACCCTATACGTCCACTTACGTGTTAGCAGAGTGCTGTGTTTTTAATAAACAGTCGCAGCGGCCTGGCTACTGCGGCCTCCGCCAGCTCATGGAGCAAGTCCAATCACCGGCAAAGGCGTACCTTCTCCCGAAGTTACGGTACCATTTTGCCTAGTTCCTTCACCCGAGTTCTCTCAAGCGCCTTGGTATTCTCAACCTGCCTACCTGTGTCGGTTTGCGGTACGGTCAACTGTTACCTGAAGCTTAGAAGATTTTCCTGGAAGCATGGCATCATCACCTTCGTCCCTATGTTGGGACCCCACATCACACCTCAGGATATGTGACCCCGGATTTTCCTAAGATCACTCCCTACATGCTTGTACCAGCACATCCAACCGCTGGCGTAATTAGCCTACTCCGTCCCTCCATCGCAATAACAGTTGGTGCAGGAATATTAACCTGCTTCCCATCGACTACGCTTTTCAGCCTCGCCTTAGGGGCCGACTAACCCTGCGCCGATTAACGTTGCGCTAGGAAACCTTGGGCTTTCGGCGTGCGGGTTTTTCACCCGCATTATCGTTACTCATGTCAGCATTCGCACTTCCGATACCTCCAGCAAACCTCTCGGTTCACCTTCGCAGGCCTACGGAACGCTCCTCTACCATCCAAATAATCCGAAGAAAATTTGAATCCACAGCTTCGGTACATTACTTAAGCCCCGTTAAATCTTCCGCGCAGACCGACTCGACCAGTGAGCTATTACGCTTTCTTTAAAGGATGGCTGCTTCTAAGCCAACCTCCTGGCTGTCTGGGCCTT
Source organism: Pseudomonadota bacterium (assembly GCA_022565025.1). Taxonomy (GTDB): domain Bacteria; phylum Pseudomonadota; class Gammaproteobacteria; order Xanthomonadales; family SZUA-36; genus JAJRRA01. Next base: position 9,425 of record JADFKH010000002.1, on the reverse strand, counting down.
TCCACATCGTTTCCCACTTAGTAATGATTTAGGGACCTTAGCTGGTGGTCTGGGTTGTTTCCCTTTCGACTACGGACCTTAGCACCCGCAGTCTGTCTCCCGTGCTCATACTCCTAGGTATTCGGAGTTTGCCATGGTTTGGTAAGTCGGTATGACCCCCTAGCCATAACAGTGCTCTACCCCCTAGGGCAATACACGAGGCGCTACCTAAATAGCTTTCGAGGAGAACCAGCTATCTCCGGGTTTGATTAGCCTTTCACTCCTAACCACAAGTCATCCCCTCATTTTTCAACATAAGTGGGTTCGGGCCTCCAGCGCATGTTACTGCGCCTTCACCCTGCTCATGGCTAGATCACCCGGTTTCGGGTCTACTCCCAGCAACTATACGCCCTATTAAGACTCGGTTTCCCTTCGCCTACCCTAAACGGTTAAGCTTGCTACTGAAAGTAAGTCGCTGACCCATTATACAAAAGGTACGCAGTCACCCATCCGAAGACAGGCTCCTACTGCTTGTACGCACGCGGTTTCAGGGTCTATTTCACTCCCCTCTCCGGGGTTCTTTTCGCCTTTCCCTCACGGTACTGGTTCACTATCGGTCGGCAGAGAGTACTTAGCCTTAGAGGATGGTCCCCCTATCTTCAAACAGAGTTTCACGTGCTCCGCCCTACTTAATATGTTGATGAGGTCATTTCGTGTACGGGGCTATCACCCACTATGGCCAGACTTTCCAGACTGTTCCACTATTCACTCACCAATCGGCTGGTCCCCGTTCGCTCGTCGCTACTGAGGGAGTCTCAATTGATTTCCTTTCCTCCGGGTACTTAGATATTTCAGTTCCCCGGGTTCGCCTCGCCACCCTATGTATTCAGGTGACGATACCGCTAATGCGGTGGGTTTCCCCATTCGGAAATCCCCGGCTCAAAGCTTATTTGTCAGCTCCCCGAGGCTTATCGCAGACTTACACGTCCTTCATCGCCTTCTGCCGCCAAGGCATCCACCATGTGCGCTTAGTCACTTGGTCATATAACCCAAAACCCTCTGGCTCGGCCTTTTTCCCCGACTCGGCGTTGGATAACTCGCTCGCTTGGTCACATGGCTTTGCCATGCTCCCGTCGACTCGCTCGTCATCCGCCTTGATTCGTGAAAAAATTCCTTCGCCAGACCCAAGATTTACCATAGCCACGTTGTATAAGCGTGATTATAGAAAGGCTTGGAGGTTTGGAGTTAAACCTTTGGTGGAAGCGGCTAAGCTCCACCTGGACTAACACCAACAGATTTGAACACGACGATTCATATCTGCTTTGCTGACACAGTTCTGTGTCCATTTCGAAAAATCGCGTGCTCATCACAAACACCCTCAGAATCGTCCTGAACCCAAAACGCTCTTGACAGAACTCCCATATTGTTAAAGAACAAGCACCCCAATGTTCCGGGATACTTTATTGATCATGTCTCCGGTTTTGCGTTTCGCGTGCCGGAATAACAGACATGACGATCAATTCTTTGTAATTGCAACCTTATTAAACCTACAAACCTGAAACCACATGGTGGAGCCAGGCGGGATCGAACCGCCGACCTCCTGCGTGCAAGGCAGGCGCTCTCCCAGCTGAGCTATGGCCCCGAATTTGGTGGGTCTGGGAAGATTTGAACTTCCGACCTCACCCTTATCAGGGGTGCGCTCTAACCAACTGAGCTACAGACCCGTGCTTACTTGATCTTTTTCCTCGACTCTGCGTTGCACTCATTCATCGGTCGGTCATGTACTTGCGTACACTCCCTCCTTCTTCACTTCGCGCGCCTTGATTCGCGAAAAAATCTCTGCGTAATCACACTCCGCACTCAGCGGATCGCGAGACCAAAAGCCAGCTTTGCTATGGCCGGTTGCAATATATCAGGTAACTTGTGTTGGACGCCCACATCGAGAA
>JADFKH010000002.1:0-5000 GCA_022565025.1 Pseudomonadota bacterium | reverse complement strand
GGTCAGTTGCAGGTCCCGCTGATAACCCGAAGGCAGTGAAAGCGTTGCCTGGATTTCCACGATGGCCGCTTCGATCGTGGCGGCCCGTCCGCGCAGCAACTCAACCACGTCGGGGTTCGATTTGTTCGGCATCATCGAAGAACCCGTTGTGTACTGCTCCGGCAGGCTCACGAAATCGAACTCGCTAGTGGTGAATAAGCTCAGGTCCCAGGCCAGCCTCCTGACGTCCTGCATTGAGTGCAACAAGGCTTGCAACACCATGATCTCGTATTTTCCCCGGCTGTTCTGAGCATACATCGGGTTGACCTGTATCCGGCCAAAACCCAACTCTGCCGCAACAAAGTCCCGGTCCAAAGGCAGGTTCACCCCATAACCGGCGGCCGTTCCAAGCGGGCTGCTGTCAATCAGTTCCAGCACCCGGCGCGCAAATGCCAGGTTGTCGGTAAAAGCCTCGGCGAAACTACCCATCCACAGACCAACACTTGACGGAACCGCCCGCTGCAGGTGGGTATAGCCAGGCATAGGCACCGTTGCATGCAGTTCAGCCAGCGAGAGAAAGGACAAGGCGATTTCTGCATTCAACTCGATGGCTTGATGCAGGCAGTCTTTCATGAACAGCCGCGTGGCAACGGCCACCTGGTCGTTGCGGCTGCGCCCGGTGTGCACTCTGGCACCCAGCTTACCGGCCCGCTCCGTCAGGAAGGCCTCAATGGCCGAATGACCGTCCTCAAAGCGTTCATCCAGAATAAAATTTCCTGCAGTAAATTCCTGCAGCAACTCATCCAGTAGAGCACACAGGTTTGCACTTTCGTCACTGCTCAGAATATCGATGCGCTCCAGACCTCGTACATGCGCGGCCGTGGCGCGAATATCGAACGGAAACAGTTCACGATCAAGCACAATATCCTCACCCGCCATAAACTCCATGATGGTCTGGTCTATTTGAGCGTCGGCATCTGACTGCCAGAGATACTTGCTCATACCTGCAATCCTCGAAGGATGTTTATACCGGTCATGGAATCCAAGCCGAAAGCCAGGTTCAGGTTCTGCACCGCCTGGGTCGCAGCGCCTTTCAATAGATTATCCAGTACGCTCACCAGGGCGATTCTTCGGGGCTTGATTTTGCTTACCGAAAAGCCGCCCAGGATCAGCTTGTGTGTTCCCCTGACGGCAGCGACGTCGGGGGTTTCTGCCTGAATTTCGACCAGCGGACTACTTGCATAAAACTCCCGGTAGCATTGCACTAATTGTTCAGGGGTTTGCGCGTTTTCCAGTTCCGCTGCAATGGTGAGGCTGATGCCCCTGAAAAAGGGTGCGACATGGGGCAGCAAACGGACATCGCGGCCAAGGTGATGGCTAATTTCCTTTTCGTGCAGGTGATCCGTCAACAAATAGGGCAACAAATTATCCTTAAGAGCATCGGGGTCATTTTTCCTCGACGGCGTTTTACCGGCACCGCTGTAGCCGGACACAGCAAAAGCCGTCGGCAATCCTAACAGCTGGTCGAGCACAGGCGCCAGGGCTAATTGGACACCAGTGGCGTAACAACCGGGGTTGGCAATCCGGGTTGCGCCCGTGATCTGCTCAAAAAACCGCTCGGGTTGCCCGTATGTCCAGCCCGGGTCAAAGCGGTGGTCTGCACTCAGATCGACGACCACCGTGTCCGGCTTGTGTTCATCCAGCGCACTGATAAAACCCGCGGCATATCCATTGGGTAGCGCCAGCACGCATGCGTCCGCCTGGTATTGCTCCAGCGTAACGGGGCGTATCCCGGAAAATAGGAGATCACAGCCTTCCATGTCAGCCACATGCTCATATATAGGCTGACCTGCGGCGCTTGACGAGCCCACCGCCACAATTTCGAACTCCGGATGCCGGTACAACAGCGGCAGCAACTCCGCACCGGCATAACCACGCGCACCGATCACCACAACGCTAATCATCTTTTTCCTCGACCCAGCTCTCCACACGCGCCAAGGAATCCACCTTACAACGTTCGAGTTGCCCGAAGTCCCTGATGCCAATGCTGAATGCCACCCACTTGTCCTCCCTAAAAGCGGTATCTGCCTGCTCGAAGTACCAGCGCGTTAACGGATTGGCGGTTCGCGAACGCCAGTACAACGTGGGGCAACGGTGGATCAACGCCTGCCACACCGCGGCGCCCAGACCCGCACCCTGCGCCTCGGGGGTCACCGCAAACTTGTCGAGGTAGGGTAGCCCATCGATGCCTTTAAGCACGATGGCCATCGCACCGTAGGATTCACTGCGCAGTACACATTCCAGCTGAAGGCCGTCGAAATAGCCTTCGTGCACTCGCCTGCCAAAACTCTGCTCCAGTAATTTCACGGCTATTTCACGCTCTTGGGAGTTAATGCTGTGGTGCTCGATGATGGACTCGCCCTTGCGAATCAATGTGCCGGCACCGCGGTGTGTAAACAGCTCGCGTGACAGATTTTCCACCGATGTGATAGAGACCGAGGCAGTGTCCGGCAGGCCGTCCAGCAACTGGCTGATCTGCTCGATCTTCAAGCGCATTCCCGAATGCACCCAGTCCTGTTCCAACAGGTATTCCAGGTCGGTGTGCAGGCTGATCGAGGAAATGATCCGGCCGTGCTGATCCAGCAGTCCGCCGGCGCCGGTGAGGAATATGATCTTGTGCGGTTCGACCGCCCAGATCAGTTCCCTGGCCGCGATATCGGCATTGATGTTCAAGACTTGGCCGGCAGGATTCTCGCCCAGGCAGGCGATGACGGGCAGGATTCCCTGTTGTGCCACATCGCGCACCGCTTCCAGTTCGACCCGTTGAATATGCCCGACCAAGCCCAGTTCGTCTTGATCAAGGTATTCACAGACAAACACGCCATGCTGAATGCCCTGGGCGTGTACACCCTGCTCTTCCAATGCATGTACCAAAATGCGGTTGGCGCGATAGATAACCGGGCGCGCCACCTCCATGACTTCGGGGGTGGTCACCCTCAGACCCTGTCGCTTCTGCGTCACGATTGAGGCAGCCTCCAATGCCTTATCCAGCTGTGGCCCGGCGCCGTGCAGAATGATCGGCATCAAGCCCAGCTGACGCAGGAAGGCCAGTGCGGAAGCCAGCGGTTCCAACTGCTCGTCTATCACCGCGCCACCGATCTTGATCACCGCGAACTGCAAGCTGTCGCTGCCGCTGAACTGTTTCAGGTAATAACGCGCTTCGCGGCTGGCGCCCAGCTGGCTCAATACCTGGTTCACTACGCTCCTGATCTCAGCCATCGTTCTTCACCACCTGAGCATAAAGCCGGCATGCTCGTTCCAACTGCGAAATCGAGACCCACTCGTTGGCGACGTGTGCCTGGGCTATGTCACCCGGCCCAAGCACCAGCGCCGGCAAGCCTGCGGCCGAAAAAAGTGAGGCCTCGGTCCAGAAATCGACTGCCGGTCCCGTCTCGAGACCGTCTTTTGTGCAAAAAACGCGGGATGCACCGTCATCCTGACCCGTAGCCGGAAGAGGCTCACCGGCAAAAGGCACCTCCCAATCAACGCGGGAATCGGCGGGGGCACAGGCCTGGATTTCGCGCATGAATTCTTCGTTCGACTCACCCGGCTTCAAGCGCGCGCTCCAGTGCACAAAAGCACTGCCTGCAATGACATTACTCTTGGTGCCACCTTCAATGATTCCAATGTTCAAGCAGGTGCCGGGGTCGAGCTCTGAATGTTTTTTCTCACTGGCCAACTGGAGGGCTCCGGCTGCCCACAGCGCCATCTGGTGATTGGCATTATCGTGTAACGCTCTGGCTTCTGAAGAATGGCCGGAAACGCCGTGGAATCTGGTCGTGACGGACAAAAAGCCGCGGTGTCCGAGTACTGCCTTGCAGGAGGTCGGTTCGGTCACGATAACCTGGTTAAAAATGTGCACATCACTTTCGGCCAGGAACCTGTCCACACAACAACCACCCCCTCCTTCCTCGTCCGAGGTAAACAGCAGGGCCAGGTTTTCGCCACCCTGTTGCGCCACGGTCAGCAGTGCAGCTGCTGCACCCTTGATATCGCAACTGCCGCGGCCGCAGGCACGTCCGTTGCTGACCTGCAGTTTGTGCGGATCACTGTTCCAACCCTCACCCACCGGCACCGTGTCGAGGTGCACATTGAACAACACCTGCGGGTTTCCCCGCACCGCATACCAGGAAACATGGCCATCGCCATGGTCCCAGGTCCTGGTCCGGAATCCATTTCCAAGCGTTTTTTCGCAATACTGAAAAATGGCTGAATCTCCATCGATCAACCGAGGTGGATTTTGCGTGTCGCAAGCCACCAGGGCTTCGAGGTGCTCAAGAATCTGACGCAAAATCATCGACTTTTACCGCGTACCTTTCCAGCCAGCGTCGTGCTCTGCCCCAACAACTTGATGAACCCGACTGCCTCCTCCGGTGTCCAGTCACAGCTTTGTGCGTATATCGCATTGGGGTTTTGCAGGTGGTACAGACTGTTCACGGAAACTGCCAAAACCTTGCCGCCATCGGTGTTAAGGATCACTTCTCCTGTCACCACTGCCTGTGAGCTCTGCAAGTATGCCTCTAGATCCACCTTGTGGGGCTCGTAAAAGAACCCTGTGTACACCAATTCCGCCCAGCGCTGGGCCACCTGGCTGCGAAACTGGTTCTGAAAGCGGGTATTCACCGTGTCTTCCAGCGCCTGATGAGCGACCAACAGGCCATCGATGCCCGGACACTCGAACGCGATACGGCCTTTCAGTCCAATGGTGACATCACCCGTGTAGATATGGCGGCCGACGCCGTAAGCACCAAGCAGGGCATTCAATTTCTGCAGGATTTCAGGGCCGTTGAGTTTTTCACCGTCCAGGCTGACGGCTACACCTTGTGCAAAGCCCAGACTGACCTGGAGCGTACTTTCCGGCCAGTCCTTGCGCCCGGACGTCATGGTCCAAGCGTCTGCTGCAGGAGGCTGAAACTCATCGATTTCGCTGCCGGATATGGTGACTCCGAGCAGGTTCTCAT
>JADFKH010000072.1 GCA_022565025.1 Pseudomonadota bacterium | reverse complement strand
GAGGAAATCCAGTACATTACCGACCGAGCGGGCCATGTAGATCCCATCTATATAAAGACCTACACCGGGGTCGGTCACTGGCGTGAAATCAGTTTGCCCAATGCCCCTGATAAAGATCTGCGCAGCCGAGCTAGAACCCGATGAGGGTGAGGCCATATCAAAGGTCAGATTGGGGGTAATATCAGCAAGTTGATCGGTGGCGCTGACCTGTCTGAATTGCAGGTCCTGCGCTGTGAAAGCAGAAACAGCGACGGGTGTGTTCTGCAGGTTCTCCTCCCGCTTACGCGCAGTGACCAAAACCTCTTCCAGCACGAAGCCTGAACTGCTTTGCTGGGACAGGACAGCGTCGGCGCTAAACAGGGAGCCGGTTACCATTAATGATGTTACGAAATTTTTGAATGACATGATGTGCCTCGCTGTTATAATTTAGTCGGGCTTTCGGACCTCCCGGGTAGATCAAGTACGTGCAACGCTCTAGTGTAGCTTATTATTTGCTTTTTTGGGCGCGCCACTATTGAAAAACCGCTGCGGTAATCGTCATGCTGCCAGTTCTTAATGAGACCGCCATGAGCACGAGCACCACCGCAGAGCACTACATCGCCAAGGATTCCTTTTCAAAATTTCAGATTTTGGCAATCAGTCTCTGCGCATTGATCAATGTCTTTGATGGCTTCGATGCGTTGGCGATTGCCTACACCGCGCCGGCTATTTCGACGGAATGGAGCCTCTCTCCAGGCGCACTGGGCGTCGTTTTTAGTGCCGGGTTTTTTGGCATGGCTATCGGCGCCTTGACTCTGGGAATGCTCAGCGATCGTATCGGCAGGCGGAAAATGATTCTATTCAGTCTGGCTGCTCTCACTTTGACCATGGCTTTGACCTCGACAGCGGGGTCAGTAGGGGCCTTGTTGGGCTATCGTTTTATGAGTGGACTGGCAATTGGTGCGATGCTGGCCAGCATTACGGCCATGACTGCCGAATATTCTCCAGATGCAAAACGCAATTTTATGATCTGTATCGTGCAAGGTACCTATGCTATAGGTGCGACACTCGGCGGTCTGGCCACGGCTTACCTGATTGAAGACCATGGCTGGCGCTTCATATTTTGGATTGGCGCCGTATTTAACGGTTGTCTGTTTGTGTTGATCTATTTTCTGCTACCCGAGTCGCTGGCCTTTTTGTTGAACAAGCGCCCGCACAACGGCCTGCCACGGGTCAATGCAATCATTGCAAAACTAGGTGGTGACACTCTGGCGGCTTGGCCGGGAAAAACGAATCAGGAAAATAACACTGGGGGCGTGAAGGCGCTGCTGCAAAACGACATGAAAAAATGGTCTCTGCTGCTGTGGGTTGCCACTTTCAGCGCCATGTTTGGAGTCTATTTCCTGATGAGTTGGATTCCAAAAATTGTCATTGATGCAGGTGTATCGCTGGAGAAGGCCATCTGGGTGGGTATGTCAATGAATATTGGCGGCTTAATTGGTATTCTGTGGCTTGGTTACCGTTCCGCCATCAGTGGATTGCGATCTATAATTACTACGTTCATGGGCCTCGCTGGTATCTTGATGATTGTCTTCGGTTTTCTGCAAGACGTGGTGCCGGTGTTGATGGTCGTTGCCGTTGCCATGGGTTTTTTTGGCCAGGCCGGATTTATCGGGCTCTACTCGGTGGCTGCTCGCCTCTATCCTACCCGGATTCGGGCAACCGGTATTGGCTGGGCGATTGGCCTGGGTAGGGTGGGGGCAATTATTGGCCCTTCAGTTGCGGGAGTGCTGATTGGGATGGGATGGGACCGGGCTGCTTATTTTGCCCTTCTGTCGTTGCCGTTTTTTGCTGGCGCAGTGGCAATCTGGTTGCTTAAAGCACCGCAACTGGAACCCACTGGTACAACCCGTGCTTGATCACCACGGTGACTTTGCCTGCCGTATTTGGCAATTCCTTTGTGGCGCAGCAATCGACAAAAAACGCAGCAATAATTGCCTATCGCCAACACAGTTTTGCTGTTTCAATTGCCTTACAAGGTTTGCTTTACAGGGGTGATGACAAATGGATCTCAATGCGAGAAATCTCACGGATCTGCAGGCTTATGTCGGCTTTCTGGAGGCCAATAACTTACTGATCCGGGTAAAAACGGCAGTGGATTCCCATCTGGAACTGGCCGGCATTGCCAAACGCTTCGAGGGCGATAAAGCACTTTTGTTCGAGCAGGTAAAAGGCAGCGATTACCCGGTGCTGATTGGCTTGTATTGGAATATGGACCTCATGGCCAAAGTCTTCGGGTGTGAGAGCAGCCAGTTACCTTTTGTGTTGACCCAGGAAATCAGGGCCTGGCGCAAAAACCCGATGGAGCCGGTGATTCTCGAGTCGGGGCCGGCCAACGAAGTGGTCGAGACCAAGATTGATCTGGGCAAGTTACCGGTGCCGCACCACGCCACTGGTGATGGCGGCCGCTACCTGACCTCCAGTGTGGTGATTGCCAAGGACCCTGATACCGGCATCAGAAACTTGTCTGTCCACCGCATGATGGTTACGGGCGAAAACCGTTTTACCCTGTTGCTGGAGGAACTGGGCCATGTGATGGATTACTACAAACGCGCTGAGGCCAGAGGCGAGGCGCTGGAAATCACGGTAAATAACGGGGTGGATTATCCCGTCATTATGGCCGCTGCGGTACCGTCATCGGCAGCACCTATCGATACTGATGAGTTAGGCATTGCCAGCCAGATGCGTGGCGTACCGGTTGAATTGATCAAGGCGCAGACGGTGGATGTGGAGGCGATCGCCAATGCCCAGTTCGTAATAGAAGGGCGCATTCTACCCAGGCTACGAGAACCTGAAGGGCCCTACGCCGAGGTTACCGGTTACTACGCCCACAGGGATGATCGCTGGGTGATGGAAGTGACGGCGATTACCCGTCGTGAGCAGCCAATTTTTCATTCCATCCTGTCGGGGCGGGAGGTTGGCAACGCCTATGGTTTGATCGCTGGTGCGGGGGCTTTCGATAAAATTCACAGCATCGTACCGGAGGTGACCGCGGTCCATTTCGCTGATGGCTGTGTGCCTTATCACCTGGTGGTGAAAATGGACAAAAAGCATGAGGGAAGTCAACGCAACGCCATTATGGCCGCATTCGTTTCTCTCGCCTTCGTAAAAACCGTCACCGTTGTCGACGAGGATGTGGATATCTACGATCCGGTCGACGTTGACTGGGCGGTGCAAACTCGCTGCCGCCATGAGAAGGACTTGATGTTGATCCCCGATGCTATCGGTCATCGGCTCAACCCCATGGTGGAGGACGATAAGTGGACGCGACTGGGCATCGACGCCACGGTACCGTTACCGTGGCCGGACAAATACATCCGGACAACCATGGACGATGTGGATTTGTCCGCCTACGAATTTACCGGTCGATAGCATGAAATAAGCTGCGACAATTGACACCATGACAATATCGGATTATTTGCTGACACGTTTGCACGAGCTGGGTGTTGAGCACATATTTGGCATTCCCGGTGATTTCATCCTGCCTTTTTTCCAAGCCATGGTGAACAGTGAGGTCAGCCATATCGCGGCCTGTAACGAGTTGAACGCAGGTTATGCCGCAGATGGCTATGCGCGACTGAAAGGGTTGGGGGTGGCGGCGGTGACTTACGGTCCGGGTTCCTTCAGCATTGTCAATGCAGTGGCTGGCGCCTATGCGGAGAGTGTTCCCCTGCTGGTGATTTCCGGTGGGCCCAGTACCGAGGCCTATCAGAGTCAGCCGGTGTTGCATCACACCCTGCCGCAGAAATACGATGCCTCCCTGAAGATATTCGAGCAGATTACTGCCTACGCCACATTGCTGGATGACCCGGAGCAGGCGCCGGCGAAAATCGACCAGGCCTTGCGCATCTGTTTGTCGCGAAACAAACCGGTATTTCTGGAAATTCCTGTCGATGTACAAACATGCCCCTGCAGCGCACCCGCAGCGTTCCAGCCGGTCGCAGCACCGCTGGACCAGGCAGCGGTGGCAGCGGCGGTGAGCGATATTCTGGTGCGCGTACAAAACAGTGAACGCAGCGTGGTCATTCCCGGACACGAAGTGCACCGGGAAGGCTTGCAGGACAAGGTGCTGACGTTGCTGGAGAAGACCGGACTGGCAACCGCATCCATGTTTATTGGCAAGGCGGATTTTCTGGAGCAACATCCCCAATGCATCGGAGCGTACCAGGGCGCCGGCAGTTTGGCGGAAGTCAGTGCCTACGTGGAAGCCGCCGACACGGTACTCTTTCTCGGAGTGGTATTGTCTGATTTTAACCTCGGTGGTTTTACCGCCGAGTTGTCAACTGAGCAGGTGGTGGTGGCACTGGATCAGCAGGTGACAACGGCAGCCGGCACCTATCGCGATGTTCCTCTAGCGAACTTGATTGATGGCTTGATTGAGGCATTGCCAGCTGGTGGGACAGATAATACGGCACCCTTGCAGCTATTTCGTCACAAGGCAGAAACGCCGTATGAGCCTGTGCCCAATGCGCCTATGACCAACGAACGATTCTATGATCGCTTGGCCCACTTTATTCGACCTGGTGATATTGTGGCGGCCGATGCCGGTTGTGCGATTAATGCCACCTACATGCAGTTACCCCGTGGTGTCACTTACCTGGCGTCCTGTTATTGGGCCTCTATCGGTATGGGATTTGCCGCAGCGTTTGGTGCCTGCATTGCAGCGGAGCCCGGGCGGCGGGTAATTGCCCTGGTAGGTGATGGCTCGTTCCAGATGACCGCTCAGGAACTGTCCAGTATGGCGCGCTATGACTGTCCCGCCATTGTATTTGTGGTTAACAACAAGGGTTATACCGCAGAGCGACTGATTCACGACGGCCCCTTTAACGATATTGCGGATTGGCGCTACCACCAGTTGGCAGCTGCATTTGGTGGTACTGGCCTGGATGTTCATACCGAAGGGGATCTGGAAGTGGCGCTGGAGCAGGCGCAATCCCATACCGGCCCCGGCCCGTTACTGATAGAAGTGCATGTCGACCCCTGGGATGCTTCCGAGGCGTTTACCTTGATGAGTGAAACCCTGCGGAGCCACTGATGGAGCAGACATTGACTGTTACAGATCAAGGGGAGTCGACTGAGTCGCTGGCCTATCCCTGGTATATCGTTTCCCTGTGCATGCTGGCCTATATATTTTCCTTCATTGACCGGCAGATAATTTCCCTGCTGATAGACCCTATACGGGCTGATTTACAGATTTCTGACACCCAGTTCAGCCTCCTGCACGGTCTGGCATTTGCCATGCTCTACGCGGTAGCGGGGATTCCGATCGCGCGTCTGGCAGACTCCCGTTCACGACCGGCCATTATTTCGGTCGGTATTTTTGTCTGGAGCCTGGCAACGGCGGCCTGTGGCGCAGCGCACAATTTTATCCAATTGTTTCTCTCTCGCATGGCGGTTGGTGTGGGTGAGGCGGCGCTATCGCCAGCGGCTTATTCGATGATCACCGACTCCTTTCCCAAATCAAAGTTAGGGCTGGCGTTGGGGGTATATTCCAGCGGTTCCTTCCTGGGTGGTGGTCTGGCTCTTATCATTGGCGGGGCGGCAATTGCATTGGTTGAGCAGTGGGGCACCCAGACACTGCCCCTGATCGGGCTGGTAAAACCCTGGCAAATGACTTTCTTCATGGTGGGCCTGCCGGGGCTGCTGGTGGCCGCTCTGTTTTATCTCACGGTAAAGGATCCCGCACGCAAAGGAGTGGCCAAAGGCACTGACGCACAGGGTAATGTGGTGGATACGGAGTTCAGTTTCGGTGCTGTATTGCGCTATATCGGCGAGCACAAGGCAGCCTTTGCTGCCCATTACCTGGGCTTCGGTTTCCTGGCGCTGTCGCTGTTTGCCTTGATGAATTGGGGGCCGGCTTACTTTCTGCGCAAATACGGTATGCCGGTGCGCGAGGTGGGACTGTATCTGGGTATGGTGGTATTGATCGGCAATAGCGCTGGCGTTCTTGCCAGTGGCTGGATTACCGATCGTCTGACCCGCAGCGGTTTCCATGATGCTCCATTGAGAGCCGGTATAATCGGCGGACTGGGTGTGGTAATTCCCGCAGCGCTGTTCTCACAGGTGACGGGATTCGCGGGCAGTTTGGCCTTACTGGCCATGGCCCTGTTTTTTGCCAGTTTTCCCTTGGCCACATCGGCGGCGGCCCTGCAATTGATGGCGCCCAACCGGATGCGGGCCCAGGTAACTGCGCTGTTTTTCCTGTCGCTGAATATCCTCGGTATTACCGGTGGAAGCACGCTGGTGGCTTTGTGTACCGACTTTGTCTTCCGGGATGAAACCCTGGTGGGTTACTCCATGTCATTGATCAGTTCGCTGGCGGCAATAATTGGCGTACTGCTGTTGGGCTGGGGTCTTAAATATTTTGTGCGCACGCATCAGGAAGTGGCGACAGCGGGCTAAAGCAAGGCGGTGAAATTTCCCGGCCCCTTGGGATAGTCGTAACCCAGCAACTCGCCCTGGGTCGAGTCCAGGGAGGCCCATGACGCCATGTCGAAACCAAACACCGCGATGGCACAGGTCGGCATGTTGGCCACGTAAGTGTTGCCCAGCGTATTCATGAAATCGGTCATGGAGGGGTTGTGCCCCACCATCATGACCTTATCGTATCGGTCATCCATTCCCGCCAGCACACCGCGCATGCCGCTGGCGCCGCAAAAATACAAGTCCGCGTCGGTTATGATCTCCGACGGGTCCAGCCCCAGTTGTTTCGCAATGATCTTCGCGGTCGAAAGCGCCCGGTTGGCCGGGCTCGACACGATAATGTCGGGTCTGTGGTCCTGTGCCGCCATGCGCCTGCCCATATCTGGCACGCTACGGCGACCGCGTTTGTTCAAAGGCCGTTCCCGGTCGGACAATGACATATCCTTCCATGACGATTTGGCATGGCGAACCAGGTAAAGAACTTTTTTGTGGGTACTCATGTCATGACCCCTTCACTGCCTGCTACCGTGACCGATCGCAGGGCAGCACTTTGACCGCTGGATCAGAAGTATAACCCCAAGTTTGTAACCAAACTTAATATGGGATAGGCGATGTGAGAGCGCAGGAATGGGCATGAAACAGAGATGGATCAAGGTAGAATTCAGTCTTGGGCACTCACACAGGATCGAATTGCGCGGCGCTCTGGCTGAAGACCTGATATGAATAGCCGTTCAATACCCTGGGGTTTCTGGCAATATAGCGTTTGAAACACCCAAGCTCCAAGGCGTACTCAACGAGGAGAACGTGTACTGTTTTCCAAAACAGGCTTTTTGCCACTGCGGCCACGACTCCTAGAAGGCTTGAGAAATGGCGAAAAAACACTACATGATTCCGGCGCGTTTATTAAGGAAACTTCCGGCACTACGCAAGCCCAGTTGGCTGCTGGAGGCTTTCATCGTCAAATCTCTCGGCAGGCTGACAATGTCAATGCCCCTGGAGCGTGCAGCAGGTTTTAATGGCGTTGTATTCCGCAAGCTCAGTTATTTTTTTCAGTTTACATCGAGGATTCGGCGTAATCTAAGCATAGCCTTTCCGGAAAAAGATCAACGCGAAATTGGACAGCTCACTCGAAATGTATGCACCCATCTCGGTTGGGCTGCCGTGGAATTGGTGTTGGCGAAACGAATTTGGAAAGAACGCAAGCAGCGTGTAGAATTTGTGGTGGAAGAAGGTATCGACCTTTCACATTACCGAGGCCGGCCGGCGGTCTTGGTAACGGGCCATATCGGCGCGTGGCAGATCGCCAGCTTTCTCACCGCACAGCACAAGTTGCGCATGACCTCAATTTATGCGCCGGAGGAAAACCCTTATCTGCGGGACTATTTTCGCCGCTTGCGTTCGAATCTGCCGTGCCATTTCATTTCACGTGATCGTTGTATGCGTGCCTTGACGAAGGAGCTGAAACAAGGACATTTTGTGGGTTTGACGTCAGACACGCGGTTGGATGGTGGTGTACCGATTTCTTTTTTCGGCAAATCCATGTTGGCCAATACGACAGCCGCCCGGCTCGCTTTACTTCACAACTGTGATCTTTTCCCGATACGTGCCGAGCGCCTTTCGGGCATGAGATTTCGCGTAACGCTTTACCGTGCAATCCGACCCAAAGACGCGGACGCGCCCATGTCTGAAAAGGCACGACAGATGACCGAGAAGTTGTTTGGTCATTTTGAGGCATGGATTCGTGATAACCCGGACCAATGGATGTGCTACAGCCGGCGTTGGCCGCAGGAGGCCTACACCGAATAACTCAAACTTCATCAGCCTTACACGCCTGAATTTCTCCCCGCGGTGCATTACGGATGCTTTGTCCAACAAGCCAACTGATGCTGGTGAAAGCCACTACTGCCGAGGTACAAGCTGCTATGCCTGGGCCGATCAAACCGAGTAACGGAGTGAGCACAACAAATGTCATCAGATACAGCACCGCACTGATCAGATGAATTCGCAGAATCTTGCCGGCATGGCTCATGGCGTAACCCGCTGCACGCAGCACAGTGGACATAAGTTCGAGGGTGGTTGCAAGCAGCAGCAGTGATAACAGTGGAGTTGCCTTTGCATAATCCGCGCCAAGGCCAATGGTCAACAAGTAACTGCCAGCAAATACTGAAACCAGGGTAAAAACGAGCCCGGACAATGCGCAGATCAAAATTGCCCGTAAAAGCATCGCACGAAAATCAGCAGCACCCCGAGCCCACATCCTGACCAGATCCGGGAATAATACCTGCCACAGCAGGGCTCCCGGTTTGGACAGTATTTTAGTGAGTTCATTGGCCAGTCTGAGGAATCCGGCCCCTGCCGGTCCGAGAAATGTGCCGGCAAGCAAGATCGATATGTGTTTAGGCAACATGTCCACGTTGGCTTGCCAATACACGATACCGACAAACTGCCGCAGCCTTGGAAATTCCTTCCGCCATTTTCCAAGCGAGGAGCCTTTTAACGAAACAACGACCGCCTGACGACGTAGTTCTGCCCACCCCGACGCAATCATATATAGATTTCCGGCTGCGGTAGCAATTGCCAGAGCCACGACAAACAGCAACACGGATGGAGCCAGCATCATGACCACGATTGTACCCATCAGTCGGAGTACAGGGCCGACCATGAGCTGTTTGACCAGCAAATCGAAACGATTAAAGATTCGCAATACGCCCTTTAGAGTTCCAAAAGCGTAGGTCAACAAGATGCTGCTGTACAACATGGCCATCATGGTCAGCCTGTCCTCCCAACCCAGAATTTTTCCCACGAACGAAGCTGCAGAGACCGCGACTACCGTGGCGATTGCACAGGACAGAAAATCAATGAGCAGCGTTATTTTCAGCAATTGTTTGAATGAACATTCGTCCTTTGCCTCAAGCAGCGGCACGCCGAATTGGATCAGCACATCGTGTAATTTGAAATTGAAAAGACCACGGATGACCAGCGCATAGGTTTGAATCAGGACAATTTGCCCCAGGTGAGCGGGCGAAAGAGTCCTTGCCAATAGTCCAATGGTGAGCAATTCTAATAGCGCGGCGACACTTCGACCGCTCAGTAGTTTGCCAAAATTCCTGGCCGCACGGTGTAAAGGGGACAGGAATCCAAGCTCTGGAGCATCGCTTTGAGGCACAATCTCAACCACTCGCTTTGTGAGATGCCGATCTGGGACAATAAGGTGCCATTAAGCACAAGGCGCCTGAATCAGGAATATCGCTATAACTGTTTATTTGCACCGAAATTTGAACCAAAAACTGCATATGTTTGCATCCGAAATCCACCCGGCTCCGGCAGTCTAACAGTTTGGCAGCGTTGCTCGGAGCCGTACCAGACCGGGTCAATTCTAATATGCAAAAGCATGGTCAATATTGGATGCAAATAAATAAAAATAAAGGGACCGGATACATTTTTGGAATTAAATGTATCCGGCCCCTTTATGGTGGTTTCCTCTGGGTAAACCCGCTTAGAGTTAAACTGCTTAAACCGGCGCTATGATTCCCCTGGCCGGATCATTTTTTACAAGGGTAAGAATAGGCATTCTGATGTGGTCCAATAGATTGTACAACCCAGTTAAGAGATAATTCAATTAACTGGGAGAAGTAAAATGAGCAGAAGAAAAAAGTATTCAAAGGAATTCAAACTGGATGCTGTCAGTCTGGTTTTGGAACAAAGTTATAGCCGTGCAGAAGCAGCCAGGAGCCTGGGGCTCAACAGCAATATGCTCGGTCGTTGGGTTACAGAGCACCAGGATGGTGGGGGACAAGCCTTTCGTGGCAATGGCAAGCTAACCCCGGAGCAGGAAGAAATCCGGAAGTTAAGATCGCAGGTCAAAAACCTGAAAATGGAGAAAGAAATCTTAAAAAAAGCGACGGTCTTCTTTGCCAAAGAAATGCAATGAAATATTTGTTTGTCACCCAACATAAGAAGACCTGGCCAATCGACCTGATGTGTCGAGTACTGGGTGTCAGCCGACAGGGTTATTACCACTATCGGCGAAATGTAGAAGCCAGACTGGCTGATTCAGAACACCAGGAAATGCTGGAATGGATGAAGGATATAGCCGCTGCCAGCCACTATACCTATGGCAGACGGCGTATGAAAAGGGCAATGAATGCACTGGGTTTTCCGATCAGCAGAACGAAAACTGTGAACCTGATGAAAGAAGCGGGTGTTCAGGTTCGTCACAAAAAGAAATTCAAAGTGACCACCAACAGCAATCACAAATTGCCGTTATTTGACAATTTATTGGAACGGCAATTTGATGTTGAGCAACCCAACCAGGTGTTTGCTTCAGACATCACCTACGTCTGGACCCAGGAAGGCTGGTTGTACCTGGCGGTTGTGATTGATTTATATTCCAGGAAAGTGGTTGGCTGGAGTATGAGTAGTCGAATGACTGCAAAACTGGTGTGCGATGCACTGACGATGGCCATCTGGTTGCGCCGGCCAAAGGCGGGTTTAATCCACCATTCTGACCGGGGATCCCAGTATGCCAGTCATGCATTCCGGCGGCTACTCAAAGCGCATGGGATCCTGGGCAGCATGAGCCGCAAGGGTGATTGCTGGGACAATGCCGTGGTCGAGAGTTTCTTCGGCAGCCTGAAGCAGGAACGGGTGCATTGGCGGCACTACCAGAGCCGGTATGAAGCCCAGCAGGATATCTTGGATTACATATCGATGTTTTATAACAGCTACAGACTGCATTCGTACCTCAATTACAAAAGTCCGAATCAGTATGAAATGGAAATGAAGGAATTAAGAAAAGTTGCTTAACTGGGTTGTAACAAATAGCTTGACCATGTCATCGAAGACCCTGCGGTGATCAGAAAGATTCTCACTCACCTTAACACAAAAGCAATCCACACTGACTTAACACCTCAATGCCGTGCCCCGCCAGGGACGGGTTTTTGTCTGAAGCGCAGCGCTTTGCTGGTCCTGATTGGGGCATAGCAGGGCTTTGATCGTCTTGGGAACAGCAATTGACCTAAAATCTAGTTTTATTGGGTAAAAAATCAGATTAGTAACTTAGGATTGGTGAGATTTCGTGACCATCTGGCGGGGAAGTATGAATTTACGAACCTCCCAATACCTGCAAATTTCTGGCAATATAGCTTTAATGCTGCCTATACACTGTCCCGAACTTTACTTTCCCGAACTTTCCTTTATATGCTCAAAAGATACATACCTATTTAATGCAAAAAACCCTGTCCGCTTTAACATCTGATGCCAGAGGAAATTTATTGTCGTGGGACGATGACGGGTGAGGAGCAGGAATCATTAGTTTTGATTATCCTGAGCAGTCCGAACTTTCCGGAGCTGATAGAGCCAAGATTACAGACTTGGAAGTAATCGTCTTTGCGGTAGGGAATGCTGAAGCTGCCTGTGTTTTTGCCGGTGTATATCTTTCGGAACCCTGCCTCGCAATTTTGTCTCTTAAAAAATCCTTCACCGCAGGATTTTTTGCGATAAATCTCTACTTCACTATTTGCTCCCTTCCAAACCAGTTGGGATTCATAGCTTGAGATGAACCATAGACCACTATTTTTTATCCTGGTGACGACTAATGACAATTCAGGTATGTTCAGTACGCTGAATGCGGACTGAGCAAGTATGCTGTATGCGCCGCTTGAATCAACAAAGATAACTTCGATATCGTAAATACCGTCTTTAAATGATCTGGAAAATTCAATACCGGAAAGTGTGATTGTTTTTCTGGTCATCCTGTTGGTGATACGCCACAGAATTTTTCTTTGAATATCGCTGACACGAGAATCTTTGGCTTTTATTTGAAATTGAATATCGACGTTTTCGAAATACTGTTCGCTCGGTTGCGGGAAAAGAATCTCGACTTTGTGATTTAGATACTCATTTGAAATGGCTTGCGATGATAAAATTATGAGAATCACTGTTAGTGCTGAACGCAGTCGCGGATTTCCATTCATGTTGTTTTTCTCTCAGTTCGCCAGACTTTCTCTGTTATCCAGCATGGCAATGTGGTACCTGCTTTCGAATGCTTTCTTAGCGAGATAGACCCTGAAGGTATTGAAAAAATTACAAAGAGATTTAGGACATCAGCCGTTTTCAGAAATTCACCAATGGCTGCTGTGGGTCGGAGGACTAAACCGCTCTCGCGGTAGGGGGTAGCGAGCGTTTCGCACGCATTGGTACTCGCAGCATGGGCCCACCTGTGTTGAGGTTGTAGTTGCAACACAAGCAACCAACAACACAGGAG
>JADFKH010000071.1 GCA_022565025.1 Pseudomonadota bacterium | reverse complement strand
TTCTTTAGGGGCTAGTATAGGACACTACACTAGATAGACCCCAAAAGATTGTTGAGTTGTTGCAGCAATTGGCGCGCAGAGACAAATTGGGGTTGTAATTGAAGGGCATGCTCGAGATGGGTTTTCGCTTCGAGTAATCTGGCTCGATCAGATGGATAGAGTTTCATCAGCATATAACTTTTTCGATATTCCCGCCCAGCAGGGTTTTTTTCCTTAGCTATGGCCAGTTCGAAGTGCTTTTGAGCATCACTTCTACGACCAAGATGAAGATACATGCTCGCCAGGTTGGTGTGGATCGAAGCCACGACCTTTTGTTTTTTCATTGCAAGGAGAAACGATTGTTCTGCATCATCAAAACGGCCAACCTGGCCATAAGCAAGGCCACAACGGTTGCTGAATTGCGCCATTCTCTTCATTTCACCGGCATGCCTGTCACAGATTTCAGTCGCCCTGGAAAAGTTCCTTTCCCGCACATGCGCTCCAACCAGTAAATGCAGAATACGGCCCTGTTGACTACCCTGACGGTAGTCGCTCTCATACAGGAGCACATCACTGGCCCATTCCGCGTTTCGTGCCCAGGTGATCGGGGTCAGTATGACCAGGGCCATCAATACCGCTGCCATGGCCGTGCGGAGATTGAACCGCTGCGTCAGCCATTTAAGCCCGAAAGCGAGAGCAATTGCCAGGCCAACCGATGGCAGGTAGATGTAGCGTTCCGCAAGGTGAGGAAGCGCCCCCGTTTCCCCGATGATCCGGCTGGCCGGCAGCATTGCAATGTAGAAAAAGGCCAGTCCTGCAATCAGTCCGTAGCGTTTTTGCCTGAATCCCACAATGGCCATGATGACCAGTGCCAGCTGCAGCACCTGGGCTATCCATGCCTTGGTGGAGTATCCGGAATGGTAGAGCTGAAGCGGGTGCGGCCATACGATTATTTTGAGAGATTCGAACCAAACCCGGGTGGCGGGAAGCAAACGCTCCCAACCAAAATATAAGTTGGATTCAACCATGGAAAGCAAACGCTCCCAAGCAAAAGATAATCTGGAGTCAAGCTCTGAAGTAATCTGCATTGTCTCTGGCGTACCCGCTGCATCGGTTACGCCGGGCACATCCAGCGCATCGGGAACACCGGGCACATCCAGCGCATCGGTTAAGGCGGGCACATCCAGCGCATCGGTTAAGCTGGGTACATCCAGCGCATTGGCGCGCATGCCGATGTAAATGCCCAGTGGGATTAACAGCCAAAGGACCGGAAGGCTTTTGCGTAAATGAATGCGCCAGCTGCCTGGTGTAAAAATCCACAGCATGGCGACGGCTAGTGCCGGGAGTATGGCGCCGGTTTCTTTGCAAAAGAGAACCAGCAGATAGATGGCGGCCAGCCCACCCCAGGCTTTGAGCGGCTTAGTTTCCACGTTCCTCAGGAACCACCAAAGACCGCCGACCACACCGAGGGAAACAAGCATCCCGGAGCGGTTGAAGATCGAGTTGACGACCTCGGTGTGGATGGGGTGTACGCCGAAAACCGCGGCTGCCAGGATCGCAATTTGATCGGACAGAGGGGATTGGCCACCGCTGACAAGCAACAAATGGCGGATAAAACCAAAGACCAGCAACGTTACCAGCAGATGCAGCAGAATATTGCTCAGGTGGTAACCCGCGACCCAATCGCCGTAAACGTAAGCATCCATCGCTATCGTCACCAGCAGCAATGGTCGATAAAGCCCGGTACTAGCTCCACTGGCCGCCCACAGGTCTTCAGTAAAGAAACCTAAGGCATCGGACAGGCCAAGGCCTGCGAAACGCTCGCTGGCGGCAAAAGCCTTGTCATCAAAAGTGAGGCTGTCCGGCCAGGCATTCACGTAGGCTGCCAGCGTAACGAGCACAAGCAAGAGGAGTGGAAGGTTCTTTATACGGAATTGTCTCCAGTTGACCTGATGCTTGTTTCGATGGGTCCGGGGTAATGCAGTCTTGCCTTGCGCCCGCATCTTGCGATGCCTGGCTTGCTGCGCTGATGATCGTTTTCCCTTGGATCGTTGTTGGTGAGACATCGCCGAAGTCTACGAATATTGCAAAGGCAGTTCAAGCAATTGCCAAGCGTTCCGTAGCGCAAGACAATTTGCGCTGCTCCAGTGGTTTTTTTATATAATGATTCTCATCATGCTGGATAAAAAACAGAAACGACGCCATTTTCTGCGGACGCTGGTTTTGCTGGGCAGCTTCCTGCCGGCAAAGGTGCTGCTTGCCTTGCCGGTTGAAAAGCAGCGGCAAGCTGGCTCGCTGAGCGCACTCCCCGCCTTCCTGGATACCCTGATTCCCGAAGATATCAGTCCCAGTGCCAGCCAGCTGAATGTCGGTCCTGACTTGATCGGCAGAGCGCGTCAGGAATCCGGTTTCGAACGCCTGCTCATCCTGGGTTGTACGTGGCTGAATGAACAGTCACACAAACAAGGGAAACAGCTATTTGAAAACCTGGATGAGGCAGCGCGGATCGCCATCGTCAAGACTGCTGAGCAGTCAGCTGATCGCTCACTACCCCGGGTTTTTTTCAAGGCGGTACAGTATTACGCATTTGAGATTTATTACGCACATCCGGAATCCTGGGTCAGCCTGGGCTACATCGGGCCACCCCAGCCAGTGGGTTTTCCCGACTACGCTGAGCCACCAGAGTTACCGCGCACATGACACGGCCCCAGGTCGTTGTGATTGGCTCTGGTGCGGGCGGCGCTGCTTTTGCCTGGGCACTGGCCGATGCCGGCGTGCAGGTGCAGATACTCGAGGCCGGTCCACGTTACGACCCGCTTAAGGACTATCTGTTGGCCTCCAACGGCTGGGAACAACAGGGGTTTCCTGCAAAAGTGCCCATTGCCGGCCGCCAGACGCATGCGCCTTTACAGCTCCTGGAAAACCGTTGGGCTGACCTGCGATCATGGAATCATCTCACGGGTCATTCGCTGGCATCGGACCGCAGATCTTTCCTGGCCTACAACCACGTCATAGGGGTGGGCGGTACCACCTTGCATTTCACCGGCGAGTCGCATCGCATGCACCCGCTGGCCATGCAAATGCAAAGCCGCTTCGATGTGGCCGCTGACTGGCCGTTCGACTACGCTGAACTGGAGCCTTTTTATGTCGAAGCAGAGCGGCTCATTGGTGTCGCCGGCCCCTCGGATCCCGGCGTGCGTACACGCAGTGCACCGTATCCTCTGCCTGCACACAATTTGAGTTATGCCAGTCAAAAACTGGGAAAAGGTTGCCGCAAGCTTGGCCTTTCCTGGACCGCCAACCCGGTGGCCAGCCTGTCAAGGGCATATGACGGGCGGCCACCCTGTAATTATTGCGGCAACTGCACCCGTGGTTGTCCGCGCCTGGACAAGGGTACGGCTGATCTGACCTTCATCGCCAAAGCATTGGCAACGGGGAATTGCACCATCACAACGGGTGCTTATGTTTTGCGCTTGCTGGCCGGTTCCAATGACCGGGTAAAGGCAGTTGTTTATGGGAGTACGCGGCGTCAACACCGCGTGGAAGCCGATTATTTCGCCGTCGCCTGTGGTGCAGTGGAAACACCGCGCTTACTGCTCAACTCATCGCCTGCCGGAAGTTCCGATGGCCTGGCCAATGAGTCCGGTCTGGTCGGCAGAAACTTCATGGAAACCCTGTTCTGGGCCAGCGCTGGCCTCCACCCGGAGCCACTGGGCAGCCATCGCGGTTTGCCCTCGGACGCTATCTGCTGGGACTACAACGCACCTGACGCCATACCCGGTGTGGTGGGCGGTTGCCGTTTCTCGCCAAGCACGGCTGAAGCCGACCTGATTGGCCCCATCAACTATGCCAGGCGGGTGGTTGGCGGCTGGGGCCGTTCCCACAAGACCAGCATGCGCGAACAATTCGGGCGGATGCTGGCGGTGGGCGGTATCGGTGAAAATCTGCCGGATGAGAGGTCGTTTATCGACCTGGACCCGAATGAAAAGGATGCTTTTGATTTACCCAAGGCCCGCATCCACAGTCATCTGGCCGCAACGGAAATCGAGCGGCTGGATTTCATTGCCAAAACGTGCCGGCGCATCCTGGCAGCAGCGGGAGTGAAAAAAGTCATCGAAGAATATGGCAGTTACGATGCATTCAATGCCACCCACGTTTTTGGCACTTGCCGAATGGGAACCGAAGCGAAGACCTCAGTGGTGGATTCCTCCTGCCGCAGCCACCGATGGCGCAACCTGTTGGTCACCGATGCTAGTGTGTTCCCCAGTTCGGGAGGCGGCGAATCCCCCGCTCTGACTATTAGTGCAATTGCCCTGCGTGCGGCAAGGAAGTTGCTGCATTCGATTTGATTTCTGCGGTCACTCGCAAGCAAATAATCGAACCTGCTTCCTTTTTTGTTTGCTACAATAGGCTGTATGAACATCTGGACGCGAACTACCGGCTAAAGACATAAATGCAGCAAAGCGAAAATAAAAGGGCGCTTTGCGCCTTTTTTTGTATCTGGGAATCGAGTTTTTAGGGAGTAAGCAGGGCATGCCAGCCATTACGCTACCCGATGGGAGCCATAGACAATTCGACCAGGCGGTCACGGTCATGGAGGTGGCGGCCGATATCGGCCCGGGCCTGGCCAAGGCGGTCCTGGCTGGTGAAGTTGATGGCGTGCTGCGCGATGCCAGTCATGTGATTGAAGATGATGCCTCCGTGCGTATCATCACCAGCAGGGATGTCGAAGGGCTTGAAATCATCCGTCACTCGACCGCGCACCTGATGGCCCAGGCGGTGAAGCGCCTTTATCCAGAATCCCAGTGCACCATCGGCCCGGTGATCGAAGACGGTTTTTACTACGATTTCTCCTATCCGCCCGGCTTCACGCTGGATGACCTCGATCGCATTGGCGCGGAAATGCGCCGCATCGTCAAGGATGCATTGCCGGTGAAGCGCGAAGTCTGGCACCGGGGCGAAGCGATCCAATTCTTCCGCCAGGAAAATGAAGAATACAAGGCCAAAATCATCGAGGACCTGCCAAGCAGTGAGGACATCACGTTGTACCGCCAGGGCGAGTTTGTCGATCTGTGCCGTGGACCGCACGTGCCCAATACCTCCGCCCTGGGCGAGTTCTACCTGACCAAGCTGGCTGGCGCTTATTGGCGCGGCGACAGCGACAACGAAATGCTGCAGCGTATTTACGGCACTGCCTGGGCGACGAAGAAGGACCTGAAAACTTATCTGCATCGCATCGAGGAAGCGGAAAAACGCGACCATCGCCGGCTGGCCAAACAACTGGATCTGTTCCACTTCCAGGAAGAATCGCCCGGCATGGTGTTCTGGCACGACAATGGCTGGCGCATTTATACCCAGATTGTGCAGTACATGCGCGAGCAGTTGCGTAAAAACGGTTACCAGGAGGTGAATACACCCGAGATGGTGGATATCAAGCTGTGGGAAAAATCCGGCCACGCAGAAAAATTCATGGACGACATGTTCATCACCGAGTCGGAGAGCCGCACCTACGCGGTCAAGCCGATGAATTGCCCCTGCCACGTGCAAATCTACAACCAGGGCCTGGTCAGTTATCGTGACCTGCCCGTGCGCCTGGCCGAGTTTGGCTCTTGTCACCGTAACGAACCATCGGGCGCGCTGCATGGCCTGATGCGCGTGCGCGCTTTCACGCAGGACGATGCCCATATTTTCTGCACGCCGAAACAGGTTCAGCGCGAATCCGCCGACTTTATTACGTTGCTGTACAAGATTTATGCAGATTTCGGCTTTAATGAAATCCTGGTGAAGCTCTCCACCCGCCCAGACAACCGGATCGGTGATGACGCGCAATGGGACCAGGCGGAAGAGATGCTCGCAGCGGCCCTGAACGACGCGAGTATCGAGTGGGAAGAAGACCCGGGGGAGGGTGCTTTCTATGGCCCGAAAATCGATTTTTCTTTGCGCGACACCATCGGGCGCATCTGGCAGTGCGGTACACTGCAGGTGGATTTCTTCATGCCCGAGCGGCTGGATGCGACCTATATCGACGAGGACAGTAGCCGCCAGACCCCGGTCATGTTGCATCGCGCGATCCTGGGTTCCCTGGAGCGTTTTATCGGCATCCTGATCGAAAACTACGGTGGCGCTTTTCCAGCCTGGCTTGCGCCAACCCAGGCTGTGGTGCTCAATATCAGCGAAAAACAGAGCTATTATTGCAAAAAAGTAGTCGAAACACTTGGCAATCAAGGATTCAGGGTGAATTCGGACTTGAGAAACGAGAAGATCGGCTTTAAAATTCGCCAGCACACTTTAGCCAAAGTCCCTTATCTACTCGTGGTCGGCAATCGTGAGGTCGAAAGTGGGGCTGTCGCTGTACGAACCAGGTCGGGTGAAGACCTGGGCGGCATGCAAGTGGAGGCATTTGCCCAACACCTCGCTGAGGACGTGAAGCGGCGGGGACGAAACATTAAATAATCGGAGGAACGACAGATCGCAGCAAAAAGAGAAGCGCGGCGCAACGAAAACATCACTGCACCGCAGGTCCGAGTCATTGACGCGGACGGTGAACAGGCAGGAATCATGGCTATTCAGACAGCCCTGGACCTGGCCGACGAGGGTGGAATGGACCTGGTGGAGATTGCGCCAAATGGGGAGCCTCCGGTTTGCCGGATCATGGATTACGGCAAGTTCAAGTTTGAACAGGCCAAAAAAGCACAAATTGCCAAGAAAAAGCAGAAGAACACCCAGCTCAAGGAAATAAAATTCCGGCCAGGCACCGATGAAGCTGATTACCAGGTAAAGATGCGCAATGTGCGCCGGTTCCTGGATGAAGGCGACAAGGTCAAGTTGACGCTGAGGTTTCGAGGGCGTGAAATGGCGCACAAGGAACTGGGCGCTGCGATGCTGAAAAGAGTGGAAACCGATCTGGGCGAAGAAATTACGGTTGAACAGTACCCGCGAATGGAAGGACGCCAGATGGTCATGATGGTCAGCGCGAAGAAGCATTGATCAGCACGATGTAAGAACACCAGAACCCCGCGACGAAAGATGTCGCGGGCCATAAAGAAGCGATGCCAAGCTAGTTAAAAGTGCCTGACAAGGCCGCTTGTGTAACGTGACATGTAGAGCCCCCTAAGGGCGAAAATAGGAGCAAGACCATGCCCAAGATGAAAACCAATCGGGGTGCGGCCAAGCGTTTCAAGAAAACCGCCTCGGGCGGATTCAAACGCGGCCACGCCTACCACAGTCATATGCTGACCAAAAAAAACCAGAAGCGTAAGCGCGGCTTGCGCGGCACCGACATGATCAGTGACGCCGACAAGAAGACCGTCAGGCGTTTGCTGCCGTACGCATAGCGTACGTTATTGGGGAGGATCAGGATAATGGCGAGAGTAAAACGTAGTGTACCGGCAAAAGCCCGTCACAAAAAAGTACTCAAAGAAGCAAAAGGTTATTACGGTGCGCGGCGCAAAATCTATCGCGTTGCCAAGCAGGCAGTCACCAAGGCAGGGCAATATTCCTACCGCGATCGCCGTCAGCGCAAGCGCCAGTTCAGGCGCCTGTGGATCGTGCGCATTAATGCGGCCGCTCACCAATTTGATCTGTCCTACAGCCGTTTCATCGACGGACTGATCAAGGCTGAGATCGAGGTGGACCGCAAAGTGCTGGCCGACCTGGCCGTCCACGACATCGCCGCTTTTGGCGCGCTTGCAGAAA
Organism: Pseudomonadota bacterium; assembly: GCA_022565025.1. Classification (GTDB taxonomy): domain Bacteria; phylum Pseudomonadota; class Gammaproteobacteria; order Xanthomonadales; family SZUA-36; genus JAJRRA01. Next base: position 5,159 of record JADFKH010000071.1, on the reverse strand, counting down.
AAGCAAAGGCCAGCCTGGAATAAAACTTTGCTGTGGCAGTCAACGAAATACAGCAACGCGCACGGGCGGCAATCGAAGCCAGCGGGAATCTCCAGGAATTGGATGATTTGCGTGTTCAATTCCTGGGCAAGAAAGGCGAAATTACCGCGCTGCTCAAGACACTGGGCGCCATGGAACCGGAACAACGCAAGTCCTTTGGCCAGGCGGTAAATGCCACCCGCGATGCACTCAACCAGGCAATCTCGGCTCGCCGCCAGACCCTGGAAGCCTCTGCGCTCGAGGAAAAGCTGCTGAGCGAGAGGGTGGATGTGACCCTGCCGGGCAGGGGAGAGCAGCGTGGCGGCCTTCACCCGGTAACCAAGGTGATGGAACGTGCCATCGGTATTTTCAACAAGTTGGGCTTCGAAGTGGCTACCGGCCCGGAAGTTGAGGATGACCACTATAATTTCGAAACGCTGAATTTCCCGCCACATCATCCGGCCCGGGCCATGCACGATACTTTTTATTTCGGCGACGGCCGCCTGTTGCGCACGCATACTTCGCCGGTTCAGATTCGCGTGATGGAACGAAGTGAGCCCCCGTTCCGGATCATCGCCCCCGGCAAGGTATACCGTAGTGATTCGGACCAGACACACACGCCGATGTTTCACCAGGTCGAAGGATTGCTGGTGGGCGAGGGCGTGAGCATGGCGGACCTGAAGGGTGTGTTGCACACTTTCGTCAACGCATTTTTTGAGCGTTCGCTGGCCATGCGTTTTCGGCCTTCCTATTTTCCTTTCACGGAACCCTCGGCGGAAGTTGATATCAGCTGGGACAAGGGTGGCGGTTCACAACCCAGTTGGCTGGAGATCCTGGGCTGCGGAATGGTGCACCCCAATGTGCTGCGTGCCTGTGATGTAGACCCCGAAAAATATACCGGTTACGCCTTTGGAATGGGCGTTGAGCGTCTGGCAATGCTGCGTTACGGCGTGACCGATCTGAGGCAGTTTTTCGAGAATGACCTTGAATTCCTGCGTCAGTTTCACTGAGCCGACATAAAGGTTGGGACATGCAATTCAATGTTACATGGCTGAAAAAGTGGGTCGCCGTTGACCTGGATGCCGCGGAACTGGCTGTCAGGCTGACCGCATCAGGCCTGGAGGTGGAAAGCGTTAAGCCGGTGGCGGGTGATTTCTCTGGCCTGGTTGTCGCGGAAATTGAAGACTGTCAGCCGCACCCAAACGCCGACAAGCTGCTGCTTTGCACGGTGAATGATGGTTCCGATGAGCGCCTGCGGATTGTGTGTGGTGCAAGCAATGCTCGTGCCGGGATACGTGTGCCCCTGGCCCGCGTTGGCGCCAGCATCGGCTCGGATTGCAAAATCAAACAGGCCAAATTGCGTGGCGTAGAGTCATTCGGCATGCTCTGCTCGGCGAAGGAATTGGGGCTTTCAGAAGATCATTCCGGCCTGATGGAGTTACCGCGCGATGCCCCCATCGGCACGGACCTGCGTGATTACCTTTCCCTGGAAGATAAGACCATCGAGGTCGATCTGACCCCCAACCGGGCGGATTGTCTTTCCATCCGTGGCCTGGCGCGGGATGTTGCGGCCATTTGTGGTGCTGATTACATCGGCATGGATGTACCAGCAGTGCCCGCGGTGTCGAATGACGCTCTGCCGATCCGGCTGGAAAGCCCACAGGATTGCCCACGTTATGCCGGGCGTATTATTCGCGGCATCGACCCGCGTGCCTCGACTCCCCTGTGGATGACCGAAACCCTGCGCCGCTGCGGCCTGCACAGCATCAGCCCGGTGGTGGATGTTACCAACTACGTCCTGCTGGAACTGGGCCAACCCATGCATGCATTCGACCTTGAAAAGCTGACGGATGAAATCATTGTAAGGCGGGGCAGGGAAGGCGAGAAGCTGGTACTGCTGGATGAGTCGGAAGTTGATGTGGATGAAACCGTGCTGGCTATTTGTGACAGCAAGGGCCCGGTGGCGGTGGCGGGCATCATGGGCGGACTGGAAAGTGGTGTAGGCGAAACAAGCACGGACATCTTGTTTGAGAGCGCTTATTTCAACCCGTCGACCATCATGGTCAAGGCCCGGGCCTGGGGTATACACACCGCTGCCTCACATCGTTTTGAACGTGGTGTGGATCCCCAGGGGCAGGTTGCCGCCCTCGAGCGCGCCACCGCCCTGTTAATCGAAATTGCTGGCGGTGCGCCCGGCCCGGTTCTGTTGGCTGAAGAGCCTGCGGATATCCCGCGTAATCATCCTGTTTCGCTTCGCCATGATCGCCTGAACGCGGTGATGGGCTGTGCAATTGGGAAAGAGACCGTAGACGACATCTTCGAGCACCTGGGCATGGATATGTCCTGGCACGATGGCAGCTGGACCGTGACAGCCCCGTCGATCCGATTCGACATTGAAATCGAGGAAGACTTGATCGAGGAAGTCGCTCGAATTTATGGTTATGACGAGATTCCCGAAGCACCGCCCTCGGGTGTTCTTGCTGCCGGCAAAATCAGCGGGCGCCAGGTTTCGCTTGGGCAGCTGCGTGGCGTCCTGTGCGCTGCGGGTTACACCGAAGCCATCAATTACAGCTTTATCGACAGCAAGCAACTCGAGGTGGTCCATCACGCGGATCATGTCCTACCACTGGCCAACCCCCTGTCCTCGGATATGGACGTGATGCGTACCACCTTGTTACCGGGACTGCTGACTTCACTGGCCCGGAATACGCGGCGGCAACGTAAACGCGTGCGCCTGTTTGAAACCGGCCTAGCCTTTATACAAGGCGAGAAACTGAATGAAAGTCATCGCGTTGCAGCCGTTGCCACTGGCGATGCATTGCCCGAACAATGGGGTGTAAGCGCTCGTGCCATGGATTTCTATGACATCAAGGGTGAAATAGAGAGCTTGTTTTCACTGCGCGGTGACGCCGAACAGCCCTTGTTCAAGACCGGGGATCTGCCGTGGATGCATCCTGGAGCAAGTGCTGTTATCTTGTTGAGAAATCATGAAATTGGATGGTGTGGAGCGGTCCATCCAAGCGTGCTCAAAGCACTGGAAATCAAAAAGTGTGTTTTTGCCTTTGAGTTGGATCTGGATGAACTGCTATCTAGAGAAGTTTCATTCGCGAAACATATTTCTCGTTTTCCGTCGATTCGTCGTGATATAGCAGTGCTGTTGCGAAACGATGTAACCTACCAGGAGGTCAAGAATTGCATCACTTCTGTCGCCGGTTCTTTATTGGAAAAAGTGCTTGTATTTGATGAGTATCAGGGCGATAATTTAAAAAAAGGCTACAAAAGTCTTGCTATAGGCTTGATTTTTAAGAACGTTTCCAGCACTCTAAAAGACGAAAACGTTGATCCTTTGATTGAAACAGTGGTTTCAGCTTTGGAGAGGCGGGTGGGTGCCCAGTTGAGAGGATAACAATGTCGCTGACAAAGGCAGATATCGCCGACCGCTTGTTCGAGGAGGTTGGACTGAACAAAAGGGAAGCCAAGGAATTTGTGGATGCATACTTTGAGGCAATCAAGACAGCACTTGAAGGCGGCGAGAACGTAAAGCTTTCAGGGTTTGGTAATTTCCAGTTGCGTGATAAAAATCCACGGCCAGGCAGAAATCCCAAGACGGGTGAGGAAATACCGATTTCCGCCCGCCGTGTGGTGACGTTCCGTCCTGGTCAAAAACTACGTGCAAGGGTAGAAGCTTATGTTGGATCCGGGGATTGACCGTGATCTTCCGCCGATTCCGGCGAAACGTTATTTTACAATAGGCGAAGTCAGTGAACTTTGTGGTGTGAAGCCACACGTGCTGCGTTATTGGGAACAGGAATTCGAGCAGCTCAAACCGGTCAAACGTCGAGGTAACCGGCGTTATTACCAACGCGGCGATGTAATGATGATTCGTCAGATCCGGAGCCTACTGTACGAGCAGGGCTTTACCATCGGCGGAGCCCGCCAGATGCTGGAAGGTCACGAGGCCCGCGACGACGCTAATCGCAGTCAGCAAGTCATCCACCAGGTCCGCATTGAACTGGAACAAGTACTCCACGTGCTCAAACGCTAAAGATTAACCCGCGTCTTTATTTGGGACCATCGGCGTGGTATTCAAAATGTCGGGGCGTGGCGCAGTCTGGTAGCGCACTGCAATGGGGTTGCAGTGGTCGGAGGTTCGAATCCTCTCGCCCCGACCAATTAAGATACTGTTTTTACTAAAGAATTAACGGCTCTTTGCACAGTATGCAGAGGGCCTTTTGTTTACGGGTACGCATGGGGTACGCAAAATCACTGCTGTCTTGCCGTATCTTGCAGGCAATACATCGGGTCAGCCCACCGTGAGAAACGCGCCCACAATCGATCTCAGGCGGTCTCCTACGCAAATTCGGGTGATCTCCTACAGGCAGAGCGCATTCACTTGACGCGGCGTAAGTGGAGCGTGACTATACCGTTCTACACCCCGGATCAGGGAACTACTTGGAGTTAGGCCTCTCTATGGAGACGGTGGCAAGCATCGACGAACTGTGTGCCCGACTCAGGGCGGTGTCCGGGGCCACTCTCGTTGGACTCGAAGGATTTTGCGAGTGGGGGAATAGGACCGTTTCTAATCAGCTCGGTGAACGTGTTCCAATGGGTGTGTTCCACACGGACGAGTTCACAAGGAAGTTTGATGCACCTCCACCCTATCCTGAGTGCGTGGACATCGATCGGCTTCGCGACGCGCTGGAAATGGTAGATCCATCGCGCACGTCTCTTATTGAGGGAATCTGTCTTCGTGACGTTCTCGAGCTCGTCGGAATCTTCCCAACGGTCTTTGTCTATTTGAAACGCATTGGCAAGAATGGGCTCTGGTACGACGAGTTGAACCTTGACGACTTTGAGTCGGGTCAGGCCATCCCCGGGAACATCCCCGAACCCCATCTCTCAGATCTCAAGTACCACACAAAGTCGCGCCCTCACAAACACGCTGACTTTATCTACGAGCGAGTAGAGAATGAGTGAGAAGTCAAACTATAGGTGGAACGAACGGGCCGCCAGCGATTGACGGCCCGGAAGGATCAGGCGAGCACTTTTCCTACAGACAGCGCCGCCGGATCAGGCAGGATTGATTCAACAGTGTTCCCCTTGCCGTAGCCCCCGTTCCCCCGCTGGGGTTTTTATGCTGC
>JADFKH010000070.1 GCA_022565025.1 Pseudomonadota bacterium | reverse complement strand
CGAGACGCAGAAAAATCTCCTGGCCCGCGAACACGTCCGACCACTGTTGCAGCGCCCAGGAGGTGTCCACGGTGAGACGCACGCCCAATTGCAGCGCTGCCTCATATTCATGCCGTGCAGCGAAGTTGGGCGTAAACAGAATTTCTTGTGCCTCAATCCCCTGAATTGTCGACAAAACATGACGTACTTCGTCTATTGACACGCACTCGAAACCGAGTCCCTCCTCAGCGAGCACACGGAGCAAGTCGGCATGGTCATTGGCTTTAACCGAGTACAGGACACGGCTCACCGAGTCGAGTTCCAACAGTCTCCTCGCCGCCTTGCGCGTCGTGTCCAGATCATAGACGTAGGCGGATTCACGACCTTTCATCAGTTGTTGCAGTTGATCCGCCCTACTCTTCCACCAGGGTTCGGGAATGTCGAGCGGGGTTTGCAGGCGGGTCAACTCGAGCCAGCTTGGTCCCAGATCCGGCCGGTTATCCACTTGTGAGGCAATCAACAACTGGTGCAGTTTGCGCACCAGGCTGACGGCGTGTTCAGGATCGACAACCAGGGTAAGGTTCAGGTCATTTGCTGACTGCGTTACCATGTGTACCTGCCGGTCCTGGAACACATCCAGTGCAGCCGACAAACGCCCAAGAATGGTCCGGATCGAATTGCCAACCAGGCTGATGGATACGCAACCTGAATGCACTTTGACCTTGCACAAGCCGGTCAGGTCTTGCAGGAAAGTGGACATCCGTGTTGCGTCACAATGGGCAGCGAACTGGGGGTCGAGACTGACTGTCACGGTAGACTCGGAAGTTGAAATCAGGTCAACCGAGAAACCGTGGCGCTTGAACACAGCAAATGCATCCGCCAGGAATCCAGCCTGTCGCCACATCGCGGGATTCTCCATGCTGATCAGCGTGATGTCGGCGCGACTCACAACACCTTTGACCCGGGCCTCATCCCGCTCCGTGCGCGCTCCGATGCGTGTGCCCGGTTCATCTGGTCGATTTGTATCCTTGATGTTTATTGGAATTCCGTGACGCCAGGCCGGCTGAATGCAAGGCGGGTACAGGACCCTGGCACCCATTGAAGCCAGCTCCTGTGCCTCGCTGTAACTGAGTCTGTTGAGCAAGCGCGCTTCGGGCACAATACCGGGATCGGCGCTGAATATTCCGGGTACATCGGTCCAGATTTCCAAGGCCCCGGCCTGCAATCTTGCCGCCAGGTAGGCTGCCGATAAGTCTGAACCCCCCCTGCCCAGCAGGCAGGTTGCGCCGTCCGGGCCCGCAGCGATAAAGCCCTGAGTAATATGCAAATTCCCCTGTCTTGCCAATCGTTGTTCCAGTTCGAAGTCCGGCTCATCGTCGCATCTCGCCGCCAGTGCATCTGAACCTGAGCCCGGTTCCGCCTGCAGCAGATTACGAGCATCCTGCCACACCGGGTCCAGTTGAGCAGCCGTCAGTACTTCATAGCCAATCTGGCTGGAAAGCAGTTCACCGTGTGCGAGCAACAAGGCTTTTTCTGCGCCCATGAGAGTGGAGCCAGGATGTGGCAGCAAATCGTGCAAGTCATTCCAGTATTGTTCGCAAGCCGTTGATGGCGTCAAACCGAGCGCACAACACAATTGCTGATGATTTTCTCTCAGTTCCGACACGATCTCGTCGCTTTCTTCTCTTGCGGGACCTTCTGTCAGCCGGGTCAGCAGATTGGTCGTCCCGGACAGGGCGGAAACCACGATCATGACCCGTTTTCCACCCGCCAGGTTCACCCGGGCCTGTTCACATATGGTGGACCAGCATTGCGCAGTACTGACACTGGTTCCTCCGAATTTCATCACGATCCATGGGCCGTCGTTTTGACTGTTCATGTTTTATTCCTTCCCCTAAACAAAACCCTAAATAAATACGTCAAACAAAAACGGCCTCCGCTTGGGAGGCCGTTTTAATTTTTGGCTTAATGCGGAATCAGGCGGTAATTGACGCCCTCATCTTTCGCAATGCATTGGCCTCGAGTTGCCGGATGCGTTCAGCAGAAACTTCATAACGATTGCCGAGCTCCTGCAGCGTCATCTTGTTTTCCTGCAGCCAGCGACTGCGGATGATATCCTGGCTGCGTTCGTCCAGTTCATCCAGACCCGCATACAGCAGGTTGTTGTTATAAGTCGTCAAATCCTCCGATTCGGTTTCCAGCTGAGGATCTTTGGACTGATTTTGCAGGAAAGCGGCCGGAGCCACGTACGGAATATCATCATCGGCATTGGGCGGCAAATCGAAACCAATATCCTGGCCGGAAAGACGAGATTCCATTTCGAGTACCACTTCGGGCTTGACTCCCAGGTCCTTTGCTACGGCATTGACTTCTTCGTAGTTCAGCCAGCCAAGACGTTTTTTCGACTTCCTGAGATTAAAAAACAGCTTGCGTTGCGCCTTGGTGGTCGCCACCTTGACGATGCGCCAGTTGCGCAGAATGAACTCATGCATCTCGGCACGAATCCAGTGCACGGCAAAAGATACCAGGCGTACGCCGTGATCAGGATCAAACCGCTTGACCGCCTTCATCAGGCCGATATTTCCTTCCTGTATCAGGTCACCCAGTGCGAGACCGTAACCGGTATAGCCCTTAGCCACGTGCACGACAAAACGCAAATGCGCCAGGACCATTCTCCGCGCTGCTTCAAGTTCGCCTTCATCACGAAACTGGCGCGCCAGCGCCTGTTCCTCTTCCAGCGTGAGAATAGGGACCTTGTTAACCCCCTGGATGTAGGCATCAAGACTCCCGGTCGAGGCGGGAACCAGCAGATGGCTTGGTACTAAATCTTTGCTCATTGATCCTCCTTGGGCAGCGGGCAAGTCTAGCATATTTCTTGCTTTTAAAGCCAGCACAGCCCCTTGCGGGATCTGCCTGGATGCATCCTTGTCAAACCTGCCTTTTTATACTTTAACTGGAAATTTAGACAAGTTCCAAAGGCGTACGTTCCGACCGTAAAAACATCTGTTGAATCAGCATGATACAACATATTATTATTAGATATTATACATCATATTCGTCCCAGCCGTCCACTCACTCTCAATTGGCGCAGATAGCGTTGCACCGAAACCAAGGCTCCGAGGAAGCCCAGGGCGCCACCTGCCAGCAAAACCAGTGCGACATGGAAAGTGTTCAGGCCCTGTATTTCAAAACTGTTGCCATAAGCATCGAGCAGATCTTCCGTTGGCTGTTGCAAGTAGAGAACAGAGATACTGAGCAGCACCAAGGCAAACAATGCACCCAGGAGTCCGTACCAGAAACCCGTATAAAGAAATGGCTGGCGAATGAAATTTTCACTTGCACCAACCACGCTCAGTACCTCGATTTCCTCACACCGGTTGGCCACATCGAGGCGTATGGTGTTGGCAACGACGACGAATACAGCCAGCGAAAACATCACGCTCAGTACGGTGACAAACGCTTCGCCAAGTTCAAGCAAGCCAGCAAGCCTTTGCAACCATTTGTGGTCGACCTGGACAATGTCCACGGCATCGCGTGTCTGCAGCCAGGCGTCCAGGTTGCCGACAACCATGCCGAGTTGTTCGGCATCGCGCACCTGGGGTGTAACCAACACGACCCACGGCAGTGGATTTTCATCAAACAAGTCGAGCACCTGGCCAAAACCGGACGCTAGCCGGAACTCATCCATGCCCTGTTGTGGAGATACAGTCTCAGCTGATGCATCCGGCCTGTCATCGATCATTCGGGCCAGCTCGGCCGCCCCTTTTTCATCGATATCGTTATGCAGAAAGACCGTGATCGCTCCCCACTCATCCTGCTGCAGATCGAGACCACGAAGATTATTTACAGCCAGGTACAAGCCCAGGGGCAAAACCATTGCAATACCCAACACGAGTACTGTCATCGTCGTCGCCAGGCGGTGGCCCAGCAGAGTACCCAGGCTGGAAAAAAAGCTGTAAAGCTGGCGTCGAGACCAGGCTCGCAACCGCCTTCTGACGAACTTAACCCGCATATTGCTCATTTTTCCCAGCCCCCGGAAATAACCGCAGGAATATCATCGATCAACCGGCCGGCGGAAAGCACCAGTACGCGCTGGCTCATTGAACGGATCAAGGTCAGGTCATGGCTTGCGATCATGACGGTGACACCCTGAGCGTTGAGCTGCCTGAATAGATTAAACAATTCTTTGGACAACTGCGGGTCCAGATTGCCAGTCGGCTCATCCGCGAGCAGGATAGGCGGCATGCCGACAATAGCCCGGGCGATGCCGACACGTTGCTGCTCTCCTCCTGACAGCATCAACGGCCACGCTTTTTCTTTATTGCGTAAACCGACTTTGTCCAGCACAGCCCTGACCCGCTTGCGGATTTCCGAGTAACGCATTCCTGCGATCATAAGCGGCAGGGAAACATTATCGAATACCGTCTTGTCACGGAGCAATTTGTGGTCCTGGAATATCATGCCGATCTGGCGCCGGACCTGCGGCGTCAGCCGTGCGGATGTTTTGCTCAGGTTGCGGCCATTCACCACCACTTGCCCGCCGCTTGCTTGTTCCAGCATCAGGATCAGCCTCAAAAGCGTGCTTTTTCCGGCTCCCGAGTGCCCGGTGAGAAACACCATCTCACCCGCATCAATGTGAAAATTCACATCAAGCAATGCGCTCGCGCCGCCCACATACCGTTTGCTGACATGTGCAAAAGTAATCACTAGCGCCCGCGTCTGCTTCGACTCCTGGAAGAATGTCTCTTGCCACCACCACGGCCCGGACGCCTGGGGGCGGGCAGCGCTTTTTCGAGTACAGGCATATGCTCCGGTGCAGCCCGTATAACCGGGATCGAATAGCCGATGAACGCCTCGATTTCAGGTAAATGGAAGGCATAGTGTTCACAGGCAAAACTGATGGCCTCGCCGGTCGCTCCGAGCCGGGCTGTACGCCCGATGCGATGCACATAGTCGGGTGCGTCCTGCGGCAGGTCAAAATTAATGACATGAGTGACATCCGGGATATGAAGCCCGCGCGCTGCCACGTCCGTTGCCACGAGAATCGGAATTTCACCATCATGGAAACGCCGCAATAATGACTGCCGCTTTTTCTGGGGTACGCGCCCCGAAATGGCTGCAGCATGAAACCCGTTGGCGTTGAGTGTCCGCTCAACCAAATCAGTCATGTGGCGTGTGTTGGTGAATACCATGATCCGGCCACCCCCGAACTGGCGTAGCAAGCCAGCAAGCAATGGGAGTTTTTCTTCATTGGCCGGGTAGTACACCGACTGATGAACGTTATCCGGCGTTATTTTTTCTGTTTCCACCCTGAGCAAATCAGGCTCGTTCATATGCTCATAGGCAAGTTCCAGCACACGTTGCGACAGCGTTGCGGAAAACATCAGGCATTGCCGCTGATCCAGGGGAGGCAATCTCCGTAGTACATAACGAATGTCCTTGATGAACCCAAGGTCGAACATCCGGTCCGCCTCGTCCAGGACCATCACTTCAATGGAACGCAGGTTAAAGACATGCTGTTTGAAATAATCAATGATTCTTCCCGGCGTCCCAATCAGAATGTCGACGCCATCTTCGAGCGTTTTACGCTGTTTCTCGTAATCGACACCACCGTAGGCAAGGCCGAAACGAAGGCCGGTTTTCCCCCCCAGCAGCATTGCATCCTTGTGAATCTGAATAGCCAGTTCCCGGGTGGGTGCGAGCACCAGCGTGCGTGGATTTTTTCCGGGTGTCTCCGGGGCGTTCTTGAGCAGCCGTTGAAAAATAACCAGCAGGAAGGCTGCCGTTTTTCCGGTTCCTGTCTGAGCTTGTCCTGCGACGTCTTTCCCCTGCAGTCCTGGGGGCAATGTCAGCGCCTGGATCGGGGTGCAGTACGTGAACCCGGCCTGGGACAGGCCCTCTTGCACTGACGGCAGTAAGTCAAGAGAAGAAAAGGCCAGATCACTCAGAGGATTGCTGGTTTTACGGTCGGACATCATCCATTCACTCGTTCATGCCCGGCATCCTTTGCAAAAACCTGGAAAATCCTAAAAAAGAGGCAATAGGGCTTGAAAATTGCAACGGGTGCCTTGAAATCGTGTTGCAGTTCTTTGAAATAACGGTCCCGATCTCGGGCGTTGCTGCATCTGGCTTCCCGTTCCTTGTTTTGGAACCTGAATTAGATCATATTAACCGTGCTGTTACCTTTGTTCCAGTAACAAGATGACTGAAATCTGGAGAATAAATGTGAGTGAAAAAATTACGCACGTTACCGACGGCAGTTTTGATGAGGAAGTGCTCCATGCAAACGGCCCCGTCCTGGTGGACTACTGGGCGGAATGGTGTGGGCCCTGTAAAATGATTGGCCCGATCGTAGAGGAAATCGCTGAAGAATACGGCGACAAACTGAAAGTAACCAAGTTGGATATCGACAGCAATAACAAGACACCAAGGCAGTATGGCATCAGGGGTATACCGACCCTGATGATTTTCCGTGACGGTAAAGTCCAGGCAACCAAAGTAGGCGCTCTGACCAAGGGCCAACTAAAGGCTTTCGTGGACGAAGTTGTGTGATCAACAACGCGGCTGTACCACCAACTGGTGCGGTCACCCTGTTGGCCATCGGAAAACCTGTACTGCTTTAATATTGCCCTGAAGAAGTACAGCACTGGACGCACCCTCGTTATCGTGCTAGTTTTAACTTATCTGTAGCTGGGTCCTCCGCCTGGCATATAAATACTTCCTTAGTTTTGTAAGCCAGAACACCGGCTAGGCTTAAAAAGGTTTCCACATACCCGGCAATTTGCCGTGAACAGCAAACGAACACCATTGAAGTTCAGGCCATTGAAGTTCAGGCCTTTGGCCAATTTAACCGCCCCATAATCTATAAAACATTCAATTAGAACTGCAAAGGCACAGCCCTCAAACAGAGCTTTATTTTTATGAACCTTACCGATCTCAAGCAACAATCCGTCTCCGAATTGGTGGAAATTGCCTCTACAATGGGTCTTGACAACGTCGCGCGCTCCAGGAAGCAGGACGTAATATTTGCCATCCTCAAATCACACGCCAAGAACGGCGAGAGCATTTTTGGCAACGGCGTGGTCGAAATTCTGCAAGACGGCTTCGGATTCCTCAGGTCAGCGGACAGTTCCTACCTCGCTGGTCCTGATGACATTTATGTGTCCCCCAGCCAGATTCGCCGCTTTGCACTGCGCACCGGCGACATGCTCGCCGGTAAAATCAGGCCGCCCAAGGACAGCGAACGATATTTCGCGCTGCTCAAGGTCGAGGAAATCAACTACGAGTCCCCTGATGCAGCCAAACGCAAGATCCTGTTCGAAAACCTGACGCCGGAATTCCCGACGAAACAGTACACGCTGGAACGGGGCAACGGCAGCACCGAAGACATCACGGCAAGAATCATCGACCTGGCTGCCCCGATTGGCAGGGGCCAACGCGGGCTTGTGGTGTCACCACCCAAAGCCGGCAAGACCATTATGTTGCAGAACATCGCGACCAGTATCCGGGCCAACTACCCGGATTCCAAAATGTTCATCCTGTTGATCGATGAACGTCCCGAGGAAGTGACCGAGATGAAACGGTCGGTAGATGCGGAAGTGATTTCCAGCACCTTCGATGAACCGGCTTCACGCCATGTACAGGTGGCCGAAATGGTGATTGAACGCGCCAAGCGTCTGGTGGAGCATAAACTTGATGTGGTCATCCTGCTCGACTCAATAACGCGCCTGGCTCGCGCTTACAATACGGTCGCTCCTTCTTCGGGCAAAGTGCTGACCGGCGGTGTCGACGCCAATGCCCTGCAGAAGCCCAAACGATTCTTCGGTGCTGCCCGTAATATGACGGAAGGCGGGTCCCTGACCATCATCGCCACCGCCCTGGTCGAAACCGGCTCCAAGATGGACGAGGTGATTTATGAGGAGTTCAAGGGCACCGGCAATATGGAAATTCACCTGAACCGCCGCATTGCAGAGCGCCGCACCTATCCTGCCATTGACATCAATCGCTCCGGTACACGCCGCGAGGAATTGATGATCGATCCGATCCAACTGCAGAAAATGTGGATTCTAAGGAAACTGCTGCACCCTATGGATGAAGCACAAGCCATCGAGTTCATGCTGGACAAGTTGAAAGCCACCAAGACCAACGAAGAATTTTTCAACTTTATGAAGCGTTGATCTGATCTTGGCGAGACCTGCTCAAAGGACAGTCTCTGCCACGAAGTCAGTGACCGCAGTCGACTCCAGTACTGCCTGGTCACTGCAGGCTGTCTCGATCCGGGCGGTCTGATCTGCGGAATAATGGTCCCCGATGGCGCTGCGGAATTTCTCCACCAGCACCGGAATGCCCTCTGCCCGCCTGCGGCGATGACCAATGGGATAACTGATCTCCACCCGCTTGGTACTGGAACCGTCAGAGAAAAATACCTGGATAGCGTTACCGATAGCGCGTTTTTCCGGATCGAAATAATCCGTCGTGAAGCCATCATTCTCTCGGACTTCCATCTTTTCCCGCAACGCGTCGATGCGTGGATCAGCCGCCACCTCGTCGTTATAACTGTCTGCGGTTAATTCCCCTAAAATCAGCGGTACTGCAACCATGTACTGGATGCAGTGGTCACGGTCGGCGTAATTATCCAGCGGGCCGGTCTTGTCGATGATGCGCCCGCCCGCTTCCTGGGTCTCGATGGTGATCCTCTCAATGTCCTGCAGGTGGTCTTTCACCTCGGGGTGTAGTTGCATGGCGCACTCGACAGCGGTCTGGGCGTGAAACTCTGCCGGGAAGGAAATCTTGAACAGCACGTTTTCCATCACGTAACTGCCATAGCCGCGCTGGAATTTGAACTCCTTTCCCTTGAACAGCACGTCGTAGAAACCCCACACGTCAGCGCTCAGGGCAGACGGGTAACCCATCTCACCACGCAACACCATCAGCGCCAGTGTCACTGCCCTTCTGCAGGCGTCACCCGCCGCCCAGCTCTTACGTGAACCGGTATTCGGCGCATGCCGGTAAAGCCGCAGGGCGCCGCCGTCGATCCAGGCGTTGGACACCGCATCAACGACCTGCTGGTGTGTACCCCCGAGTATCCGCGTCACCACGGCAGTCGAAGCAACCCGCACCAGTAACACATGGTCGAGTCCAACCCGGTTAAAACTGTTCTCCAGCGCCAAAATGCCCTGAATTTCATGCGCCTTGATCATCGCGGTCAAAACATCCTTCATCGTCAGCGGTGCTTTCCCTTGCGCAACGTTGCGCCGGGAAAGATAATCGGCCGTACAGAGAATGGCGCCCAGATTGTCCGACGGGTGTCCCCATTCAGCGGCCAACCAGGTGTCGTTGAAATCCAGGTAACGAATCAGCATGCCCAGGTTAAAAGCAGCCTGTGCTGGCTCGAGTTCAAATGCCGTACCCGGCACCCGGGCGCCGCCCGGCATCTCGGACCCGGGAACCATGGGGCCCAATAGCTGCCTGGCGCCGGGAAACTTCATCGCCAGCATCGAACAAGCCAAGCTGTCCATCAGGCAGTAGCGGGCCGTAGAATAAGCCTCATCGCTGTCGATTTCGTAGTTGCAGACATAATCTGCGATATCAACCAACACCTGGTCGTAATCGGGCCGAACAGCCGCGCGAATACCTATTTGGGACATGGCAACCTCTTCAGTTTTTCAGTACTGATTTTCTTAGCGTTGATCGATCGGTATATACGAGCGATCCTCCGGACCGATATAGTCAGCACCCGGTCGGATGAGGCGGTTGTCGGCCCGCTGTTCAAAGCAATGCGCAGCCCATCCGGTCACGCGCGACATTACGAAGATGGGCGTGAATAACCCGGTTGGTATACCCATGTAATTGTAAGCGCTGGCGTGGAAGAAGTCCGCGTTGGCGAACATGTTCTTTGCTTCCTTCATGGTGCGCTCGACTGCATCCGATATGGCGAACAATAGGTTATTGTTCTTCAGTACGGACAGTTTTCTAGACCATTCCTTGATGATCGCATTACGCGGGTCACGCTTGCGGTAGACCGCATGACCAAAACCCATAATCAGCTCCCTGGCCTGCAGTTTGCGCAAGACGTCTGCCACCGCCTCCTCAACGGAGGAATACTGCTCGATCATTGCCATGGCAGCCTCGTTCGCACCACCGTGCAATGGGCCGCGTAAGGAACCGATAGCCGCTGTTATACAGGAATGCAGATCACTCATGGTGGACGCGCAAACCCGGGCAGTAAAGGTTGAGGCGTTAAATTCGTGCTCGGCGTACAGGATTAATGAGACATCCATCACCCGCGCCGCCGTTTCGTCCGGGGCTTCACCGTGCAGCATATGCAAGAAATGGGCGCCGATACCATCATCGTCCGTTTCAGTGTCAATCCTCACCCCGTCGTGACTGTAGCGATACCAGTAAACGACCATGGATGGGAACAGGGCCAGCAAGCGGTCCGCCACGTCCTGCTGATTGCAAAAATCACCTTCCGCTTCGATATTCCCCAGGAAGGAACAAGCGGTGCGCATCACGTCCATGGGGTGTGCATCTGGGGGAATACGTTCCAGCACCTCTTTGAGCAGCTGCGGCAGCTCTCTGAGGCCTTTCAGTTTGATTTTCCAGGCATCCAGTTTCGCCTGTGTTGGCAACTGCCCTTTGAGAATCAGGTAAGCCACCTCAAAAAATGTCGACTGGTCTGCCAGTTCAACCACGTCGAAACCGCGGTAGCGCAGGCTGTTTCCCTCCGCACCAACCGTGCATACCGCTGTCTGGCCGGCGGACTGACCTCTCAATCCCGCACCGGCATTCTTTTTTGCTGTTACTTCTGTTGACATGAATTCTTCCTGTTTAAATTACTCTTCGCCGGTATCGGCAAACAGCTGGTCCAGTTTCTGCTCGTATTCGTGGTAAGCAAGATAGTCATATAGCTCGTCCCGGGTTTGCATGACCTCGATCACGTTGCGCTGGTGGCCATCTTCGAGCAATGCTTTGTAAACGGCCTCAGCCCCCCGGTTCATTGCCCGGTACGCTCCGCAGCAGTACAGGACGATATCCACACCCGCCTTACCCAGTTCTGGAGTCGAGAACAAAGGGGTATGACCAAACTCCGTTATATTGGCAAGGACCGGTACACCCACGGCCTGCTTGAACTGTGTGTATTGTTCCAATTCCAGCATTGCTTCGGGAAAAATCATGTCGGCGCCGGCCTCGACACAGGCCACTGCCCGCTCCACCGTTTTGTCCATACCCTCTACCGCAAGTGCATCGGTGCGCGCCATGATGACAAAATTTTCATCACTGCGCGCATCGACTGCGGCCTTGATCCGGTCGACCATTTCTGCGCTGGAAACAATGGCTTTTCCCGGCCGGTGACCACAGCGTTTGGTGGCTACCTGATCCTCAATGTGCATACCGGCGGCACCCGCCCGCGTCAGGGATCTGACCGTTCGGGCAATGTTGAATGCACCGCCGAAGCCGGTATCGGCGTCAACCAATAAAGGCAGGTCACAGGCATGCGTGATCCGGTTCACATCGGTCAGCACATCTGCCAGGGAACTGATGCCGAGATCCGGCAGGCCAAGCGAATTTGCAGCTACGCCGCCACCTGAAAGATAAATGGCTTTATGGCCAATCTGCTTTGCCATCCGCGCAGTAAAGGCGTTGATCGTGCCCACGACCTGCAACGGTGCATGGTCTTTAACCGCCTGCCTGAATTTGAGTCCCGGTGATTGCTGTGACATGGTCAGAGCAGGTCTTCCACTGCCGAGCGCTCTTCACGCAGCTCCGCCTCGGTGGCATCCATGCGCTGGCGGCTGAACTCATCGATATCAAGTCCCTGGACAATGCGGTAATCGCCGTTCTCGCAAACACAGGGATAGGAATAAATGATGCCGGATTCGATGCCATAGCTGCCATCGGCTGGAACCGCCATGGAAACCCAGTCTCCCTCAGGCGTTCCCAGGGCCCAGCTGCGGATATGGTCGATGGCTGCCGAGGCTGCCGAGGCCGCACTGGAAGCACCGCGAGCCTTGATGATCGCCGCACCACGTTGCTGTACATCCGGAATAAAAGTATCGCGGTACCAATCCTGGCCGACCAGGTCAACGGCTGATTTGCCATCAAGCTTGGTGAAACGGATATCCGGGTACTGGGTCGAGGAATGATTGCCCCAGACCACCATGTTGGTGATATTCGAGCTGTGAATCCCGATCTTGTCGGCCAATTGAGCCAGGCTGCGATTGTGGTCCAGGCGGGTCATCGCGGTGAAATTACGCGGATCGAGGTCAGGTGCCGCAGCGCGCGCGATTAATGCGTTCGTATTGGCCGGGTTGCCCACTACCAGCACCTTGGTATCCCGGCTGGCAACCTTATTCATCGCCGCACCCTGCGGTCCGAAAATCTTTCCGTTGGCAGCGATCAAGTCCTTGCGCTCCATGCCAGGACCACGCGGCCGGGCGCCAACCAGCAAGGCATAATCCGTATCCTGGAATGCAGTTTCCGCGTTATCCGTGGCGACTATATCCGTTAACAAGGGAAATGCAGCGTCACGTAATTCCATTACAACACCTTCCAGCACTCCAAGGACTGGCGCGATCTCCAGTAATTGAAGCATGACCGGTTGATCCGGGCCCAGCATGTCTCCGGCTGCAATCCTGAAACAAAGTTGATAGCCGATCTGGCCGGCGGCGCCGGTAATGGCGACTCTAACGGGGCGATTCATTGATAACTCCTTTCGAGGGTTTCGATGTGTCAGAATGTCTCTACAGGACCGGAAAATTCCGGCGACAAATCCTTATTATTGTAACCGATAATGACCCACGATCACCTGCTGCAAACGTTAATAATCTACTTTTCCGGGAGTAATAATGGACCGACACCCTGCGCTCATCCATGCTTTGATTCTG
>JADFKH010000069.1 GCA_022565025.1 Pseudomonadota bacterium | reverse complement strand
CCCAGTGGCGAACGCACCGGGACGAACTGAACCGAGCGCCGCTGGCGCACGAGGATTGGCAATACTGAATTTCTCACAAGAACTCTTGATACACGATTTCGTGGTTATGAGTATGTATAACCAGATAGGTGAACTCGTGAAATCCATTCATGAAGCATCCAAGTTGTCGAGAGATTGTGCTTAACGAGTTGAAGCGCGACTGGGGAGAGGATGAAGCGGACAATGCGGAGGCCTGTACAGTGTCCAGCCATTTAGTCGTGGGAATTGATGTGGGCTCAGTGGCCAAAGGGTTTCACGCTGTGGCGCTACTCGATGGCCTCTTCGTGGATCGTACAACAAGTTCAGATCCATATGTAATCACTGCGAATGTCGCTCAGCCAATAGACGGGCCAGGCAATGGCCACGATAAAGTTCATGATGGAATCAATGAATAAACCAATAAACAACCCCACGGTGATATCCGAAATAAAAGATAAGAACCCATCAAACTGGGTAATAAAATCACGTATTTCGCCCAGTTCGACCACTGCGTAGGTCAGCAGAGCAACCACACCGTAAAAGCCACCACCAAAGGACAACCACTTATTGTGGACCGGGTTCATTTTGTGCAGTTCCTGCTGACCAGGCTCCAATTCAACTGCGCCTTCACCCTTCTTTCGCCGTTTCTTTTCCTCTTTTTTCTTTCGGGACTTGGCTTTCCGCAAGCCTTTGAAATGGCTTTTAACGTCCTTAAAATTGCTAGCACCCTGAAGATATTGATTTTTCAGTGCCCACCAGATCAGCAGGTAGCTGGTAACAGCCACTGGAATGCCAGCCAGGAGGAGCGCACGAAAAATTTCTCGCACCATGATATTCAAGCTTAATCTAAAAGTGAATGCAGAGTCTGGGAGTCTACCGGTTCCTTGCATTCACTGCATGCTATCCCCACTTTCCACTTTACATTTAAAGGAGTTCAAAGTGGAACAATATCGCGGCACAACCATTTGTTCGGTCCGGCGTGGTGACCAGGTGGTCATGGCGGGTGATGGCCAGGTCACGCTGGGCAATACCATCATGAAAGCCAATGCCCGCAAGGTACGCAGGCTGTACAAAGGCAACGTTATTGCCGGATTTGCCGGCACAACCGCGGACGCATTCACATTGTTCGAGCGCTTCGAAGGCAAGCTCGAAAAACACTCCGGCCAACTGGTGCGGGCGGCGGTTGAGATGGCCAAGGACTGGCGAACCGATCGTACTCTACGCCGTCTTGAGGCCTTGCTGGCCATTGCGGACAAAGATAACTCCCTGCTGATTTCTGGCACCGGTGACGTAATCGAACCGGAACACGGCTTGATCGCGATTGGGTCCGGTGGGCCATTTGCGCAGGCCGCTGCGATGGCGCTGCTCCAGAATACCGAACTTGATGCAGAAACCATCGCGCGCCTGGCACTCGGTATTGCAGCTGATATTTGCATTTACACAAATTCGAACCTGACCATAGAAACCTTATAAGGCAAGACCATGTCCCAAATGACACCGCGTGAAATTGCCCAGGAACTGGACAAACACATCATCGGCCAATCCGACGCCAAGCGCGCCGTAGCCATCGCTCTGCGCAACCGCTGGCGGCGAATGCAGGTGAGTGAAGAACTGCGCACCGAGATCACACCGAAAAATATCCTGATGATCGGACCCACTGGTGTCGGCAAGACCGAGATCGCCCGCCGCCTGGCCCGCTTGGCCAACGCGCCATTCATCAAGGTCGAAGCAACCAAGTTCACCGAGGTGGGCTATGTCGGCAAGGACGTAGAGTCCATCATCCGGGACCTGGTGGATTCCTCGGTCAAGATGACCCGCGAACAGGCCATGTCCAGGGTACGCTCGCGGGCGGAGGATGCGGCGTATGAGCGTATCCTCGATGCGCTGTTACCCCGCCCCCAGAGCCCCATCGGTTTTGCCAATGAACCAGAGGCGGAAGAAGCCAGTGATAACAAAACCCGCCAGAAATTTCGCAAGCAGTTGGTGCACGGCGAACTGGACGATCGTGAAATCGAATTCGACGTCTCTACCCAGTTCGGCGTCGAGATCATGACGCCTCCGGGGATGGAGGAAATGGCCAGCCAGTTGCAGGGCATGTTCCAAAACATGGGGGGCTCAAAGACCCAAAAACGCAAGATGAAAATTCGCGAGGCCCGGTTGGTTCTGATCGAGGACGAAGCCGCAAAACTGGTCAATGATGAAGAGATCAAACAGCAAGCGCTGGAGAATGCGGAGCAAAATGGCATCGTTTTCATCGACGAACTGGACAAGGTTACCAAACGTTCTGAATACGCCGGCGCGGATGTCTCCCGCGAAGGTGTCCAGCGTGACCTGCTACCGCTGGTCGAGGGTTGCACGGTTTCTACCCGCCACGGCATGGTCAAAACCGACCACATGCTGTTCATAGCCTGTGGCGCCTTTCACCATTCCAAGCCTTCCGACCTGATCCCCGAGCTGCAGGGCCGCCTGCCTATTCGCGTCGAATTGCGCGCCCTGACCGTGGATGATTTCACGCGCATCCTGACCGAACCTCAGGCCTCACTGACCGAGCAATACACCGCGCTGATGGCCACCGAAGGCGTGGAACTGAAATTTACCGAGGATGGCGTGCGGCGGATTGCGGAAATCGCGTGGCAAGTAAACGAATCCACCGAAAATATCGGCGCCAGGCGTCTGCACACCGTGCTGGAACGCCTGCTGGACGTGATATCCTACGAGGCCCCGGACCGCTCCGGTGAATCCTTTGAGATTGACGCCTCCTACGTAAACGAACACCTCGAAGAACTGGCCGGCAACGAGGATCTCAGCCGCTATATTCTCTGAACTGAAACGCCGAATAGAATGGGCTTTAAACCAAGCTGATACCGCTTCGCCCTCCGGACGGGGGTCAGAGCACTTTTTCTTTGGATGCTTTACTGATAAGAAAGGCTCTGTTAGAAAAAGTGGTCTGACCCCGACTGTACGGCGATTAAGTCAAAAACTCTTCCAGGTCGGCGGGCTTATCGAGGTCAAACCGGGCGTTATTCATCGCGACGAAAGTGGCGCATTTACGGTGATTTTCAATCACGAGTCTGGCGCCACGGTCGCCCTTCAGGGCAGTCAATTCCTCGAACAGAGCCTGGGGGATAATGGCCGGAGGCCCAATCACCTGCCGCCCCTCGTCATGCCAACACGCTGCGGCTATGTGTGATATATCAGTAGTCCAGGCCTGAACCAGTTCCTGCAGATCTGCTAGCCCGACTCGCCACTGATCACACAGCATGATCAGGACGCCTTCGATTTCCGCCGGCAGGTTTTTCACGCCCGCAGCCAGTGAACTGGCCATGCCCTCTTCCCAGCGGGGGTTGTGCACGATCTGTATCGGTAAACCGTCAAGTTGATCATTTACCGCCTGCCAATCGGACCCTGTCACGACCATCACGCTACGCGGTTTCAGGCCGATCAGGCGGCGGGCCATCCTGGTCACCAGCGCTTCATCTTCGATGCGAAGCAATTGTTTTGGGCGGCCCATGCGGGAAGAACCACCAGCAGCCAGCAACACTGCTGTAAGCTTCTGCAAACGGTCAGGTCGGGTCATTGGCATCCGGTGGCGTCAGGGGCAAACCGCTGCGGCGGTTGAGCACGGTGTGGATTTCTGCCACCAGCGAAAGTGCAATGGCTTGGGGAAGCTCGGCCCCGATATCCAGACCCGCTGGTCCAAATACCTGCTGTCCGGGACAGCCAGCCATTTCTCTCAGACGATCCCGGCGCGCCCGCGGGCCAAGGCACCCCAGGTAAGCAAGGTCTTTTTTCGCCAGCTGTGCCAGATAAATACTGTCATTTTCCAGGTGGTGGCTCATCACAATCGCGGCATCGATTTCGTCAAGGTCCACGAGTTGCGCAAGTTGTTCCGGCCGGGCCAGGATCACCCGGCACTTGTCCGGAAACCGACCGGCCCTGGCATAGGCGGGACGGTGGTCCACAACATGCACATCCCAGTCCAGTGCACACAGGGCATGCACCACCGGGACGGCATCCGGTCCGGCGCCACAAACAAGCACCCTGGTTGGCGGTGGGAGATTGACCAGGATGGTCTCGCTGGCCTCGCCATTTTTGGTATCGGAGATTTTCCGGTAACGCCAATCCGGCCAAGCTGGTTGTGAAACATCCTGCAGCATTCCGAGCAAGGCACGCTCTCCGCAGGTATTTCCAGCCCGGTCAAGCAGCGCAGAAGTAGCTAGTGGGAGACTACCGTTTGACTGTGTTGTCAACGCAAGTAACACGGCGCAACGAGCCGCATGCGAAGCTTCGAGTTGCTCCAGGAATTCAAAGCCGTGCTCACGCTCCAGGCGCTGCAACATCAGGTGAATTACGCCGTCACAACCCAGACCGAGACTCCAGACCAGATCATCTCCTGCATGCATATCGTAGGTGACGTACTTTGCCTCACCGCTGCTGAACACTTCTGCTGCGTGATGCAACAGGTCACCTTCCAGGCAGCCGCCGGAGATCATGCCCTCGAAGGAGTCATCACGGCTGATCAGCATCATCGCTCCGGGCTTGCGATAGGTCGAGCCTTGGGTCGCGATGATGGTTACCAGCACCAGCGATTCTTCACTGGCGTGAATACTGTAGAAATCAAGCAAGGCGGGAATGCCCAGATGCACGTAAATTTCCTCTGGCTCTGAAACACAGCTATCTGACCAGTGCTAACAGGCCCTGACATACGAGGCCGCTGGCGGCCGATAATCTTTCAATCATGCGATTATCGCATGTAGATCGCAGGCGACCTCTTAACTATCGCGTGCAAGGAGAGCGCTCCTACATCAGAACATTTCGGAGCTGTCGATATCTTCCTTGGCGACCCTGCTTCTGGTCGGTATGAAGTCTCCTGTGATCATCTGGTCGTAGGACTGGCCCGGCCCGACCATTGGGTAGACACCGGCATCCCGGTCGATAATCACTTCGAGAAACGCCGGTCCCGGAAATTTCAGCCATTCCCTGATCACCCGTTTCATATCAGCCTTTTTATCCAGGCGGACCGCGAATTTGAACCCATCGGCTTCAGCCGCCTTGACGAAATCTTTCTTGCGCAATGACTTGTCACTGCCGGACAGACGGGCATTGTAATAGAGCTTCTGCCACTGCTTGACCATGCCGTCGCCAAAATTGTTGAGCACCAGGACCTTGACCGGGAGGTCATAGCTTGTTGCAGTCTCGAGTTCGCCGATATTCATGCGGATGCTGGCGTCTCCGTCCACGTCGATAACCAGCCGGTCAGGAGCGGCGAATTGTGCGCCGATCGCAGCGGGCAGGCCATAACCCATGGTGCCCATGCTGCCGGACGTAAGCCATTGCCGGGGATGCTTGAAATCGAAATACTGAGCGGCCCACATCTGGTGCTGTCCAACTCCGGTCGAAATAATCGCATCCCCGGCGGTTATGTCGTTGATGGTTTCAATCACCGCATAGGGCTGAATGAGATCGCTGTCCCGGTCGTAATTGAGACCGTAGGTTTCTTTCAGGCTGGAAATTTCCCGGTGCCACTGCTTGAAGTCCGGTGAAATATCGTGACGGTCCCCATAGTCACAGAGGCATTGCAGGTCCTGCTTTAGAATCCCCACGTGGGACCAATCGATGGATTTGACCTTGCCGATTTCCGATGGGTCGATATCAAACTGGGCGATGTACTTGGCCCTCGGTGCAAACTTCTCCGGTACGGCCGCAACCCGGTCATCAAAACGTGCGCCGATGGCGATCAGGAAATCGCAATCTTCTACGGCGTAGTTGGCAGAGGCCAAACCGTGCATGCCCAGCATGTGCAATGACAAGGGGTCTTTTGTATCTACTGCGCCGATGCCCATCAGCGTGGTGGTCACCGGGATGCCAAAACGGGAGGAAAACCGGCGTAACGCCTCAGTGGCATGACCATTGATGACACCACCACCGGCGTAAATAAGAGGCCGTTCAGACTCCCGTAACATGGTAAAAAACGTCTCGCAACTCACCTCATCAAGCACGTTATCCTTTACCGCATGAATACGCTGGCGATAGCCGCGTATCGGCAACAAGCCGGAGCCCTGGAAGGTGCCGGTCCAGTTCTGAACGTCCTTGGGTAAATCCACCACGACCGGGCCGGGGCGGCCGGTTCGGGCGATTTCAAAGGCTGTACGAATCGTTTTCTCGAGCAACTCCGGTTGCGTAACAAGAAAGGTGTGCTTGGACACCGACCCCAGGCAACTCGATACGGGTGCTTCCTGGAAAGCATCGGTACCGATCGCGGCTGTCGGCACTTGCCCGCAGATTACGACAATGGGTGTGGAATCGGCCATGCTATCGCGAACCGGCGTGGCCATATTGGTAGCTCCGGGACCGGAAGTAACCATGACGACACCCACCTTGCCGCTGGCGCGGGCGTATCCCGCTGCCATGAAACCGGCGCCTTGCTCATTGGCCGGCACGATCAATGGCATGGGTTCATTGCCGTTTTCATCGCGATGTTCATGGTTATAGCGGAACACGGCGTCATAAGTAGGCAGGATGGCTCCGCCACTGTAGCCGAATATGATGTCAACACCTGTGTCAGCCAGCACCTGGACCACCATGTCGGCGCCGGTCATGGTTTTGCCTGCCAAAGGATGAGATGCAGGTTTCGAAATTTGCGATGCATGGTTCATATTTTTCGAAGTGTCAATCAATTATTCCTCCATTGCAATAGCCGGTGTTCTGCGCGACCATTGCAGATTCATTACAGCTTGGGCAATTTCAAATTACTCGCACCGGAAATCAGAAAAATGCGCCATATAATTTCCATCCTGATGCAAAACGAGGCAGGGGCGCTGGCCCGTGTCATCGCCCTCTTTTCATCCCGCGGTTACAACATCGAATCCCTGAGTGTTGCACCGACCGAGGACTCGGAGGTTTCACGGCTGACCCTGGTAACCAGGGGGTCAGACAGTGTCATCGAGCAGATCAACAATCAGTTGCTGAAACTGGTAGACGTAGTCAGCACCGCAGACATGTCCAAGGTAGATCATATCGAGCGGGAACTCCTGTTAATGAAAGTAAAAGTCCAGGCTGGGGCGGAACAATCCCTGCCAGAGCTGATAGCAGCTGCCGGCGCCCGCGTGCTGGACGATTGCCCCGAAACTTACACCCTGGAGCTCACTGGTGCGAACAACCACATGGATGACTTTATTGCAAAGGTTGGTGACTGTGCTGAAATACTCGCCGTTGTGCGCAGCGGGGCAATGGCGATCGCACGCGGTCAGAAAGTCCTCAGCGCTGAGTCTTAGGCAGCTCCCAGTGACACTAAAAAAGCATCACAAAACCCCACAATACGATGATCAATTCCTGGTCCTGGACCCTGCCAGATGAAAACTGTTGCCTTTTTTGATTGAAAGCTGCGGCCAATCTGGCACAATGGCCGGTGCCAACATAATGAATACGGGATGAATCCAGTAACATCCGCCTGAAAAACCGGTACCCGAAAGATTCAGATGGCATGGTCAGGCAATTTAAAATGAGGTAAAAGATGTCAGATTCAGTAGAAGGAACCGTCAAATGGTTCAACGACTCAAAAGGGTTTGGATTTATTGAGCAGGAAGGCGGGAAGGATGTATTCGTTCATTTCAGCGCAATCCAAGGCGAAGGTCGCAAGACCCTGTACGAAGGCCAGAAGGTAACGATGCAAGTCGTCGCTGGCGAGAAGGGACCCCAGGCCGAAAACGTCACGGCCGTATAATTTCCCCTCCTAGTTAAGCTTCAGGACCGGGAGCCTCATGGCTCCCCGGTTGTTTGTTGTGCTTGTCAGATTTTCAGCTTAAAGGGGTCAGGTTCAAGAACCTGACCCCAGTTGGTGCGATACAATACCCGCCAGCGTTTTAAGGCAAGGTTTATTTTTGGAACAGAATAAATGACACCCGGCGGACAAAAAACAACGCATTTCGGTTTTCGCGAAGTTCCGGTAAAGGAAAAGACCGCGCTTGTACGCGAAGTGTTCGAGTCCGTGGCCAGCAACTACGACCTGATGAACGACCTGATGTCGCTCGGCGTTCACCGCGTATGGAAAAGGGATTTTGTCGCCAACAGCGGTGTACGGCTTGGCCACCAGGTGCTCGATCTGGCCGGTGGCACCGGTGACATCGCAGCCCTGTTGAGCAAGCGCGTCGGCAAAAACGGTCATGTTGTGTTGTCTGACATCAATCAAGCCATGCTTGAAATCGGCCGCCAAAGGTTGGAAGATCGTGGCATTTCCGGCAATGTCAGCTACTCACTGGCCAACGCCGAGAGTTTGCCATTTGGCAACGGTGAATTTGATGCGGTGACCATCGCTTTTGGCCTGCGCAACGTTACCGACAAGGACGCGGCCCTGATCGAAATGTACCGGGTGCTGCGCCCGGGCGGAAAAGTCTCGATCCTTGAATTCTCGGAAGTACAGTCAGAACCCCTGAAAAAAGTGTACGACGGTTATTCTTTTAGCATCCTCCCCGTGCTCGGCAAACTGGTCGCCGGCGACGAGGACAGCTACCGTTACCTGGCCGAGAGCATCCGTCAGCATCCCCCCCAGGAAGAACTGGCTGAAATGATGCGTAAAGCGGGCTTCGACAATGTCAGGTACCGTAATCTCAGCGGTGGAATAGTCGCCATCCACAGTGGAATTCATGCCTGAATACCGCACTCCTATCCCCTCGATCCTGGCAGCCATGCTTGAAGCTGCCATCAACCGCATCCTGGCACTGGATGAAGATACCCCTTCCCGTTTGCAGCGCCTGGATGGCCGTATGCTGCGACTGGATTTGGAAGGAATAGGCATTAGCCTGTTTTTCGCATTTTCAGCCACGCTCGTTCAGATCAGCATCGATTCGGATGATGAGCCCGACACGGTGATCAGCGGCTCACCGTTAGCCCTGTTCTCAATGGCCGTTCCTGACGGGGGTGGCAGTTGGGGAGGCCCCGAATCTCGTATCAATATCAGTGGTGACGCCACCCTGGCGCGCGATCTTGAGCGGCTGTTTTCAAGGCTCGATCCCGACTGGGAATCCACCCTGTCGCGCCTGTTTGGTGATGTCTGGGGCCACCAGGTTGCGGCCGGTATCCGCAGCGGCTCGGAACAGGCAAGAGTAGCGGCTTGGAACGCCGCTGAAATGATCAGCGATTATCTCCAACGCGATACCGGGCCGTTGGTTCCGGCTGCAGATATCAAGACTTTTGCGGATGCCGTGGACGAAACCCGGGATGCCGTTGAACGACTGGAGGCCAGGTTGAGAATCATGCGCGAAGCCGATGCGCCGGAGGGAGAAGAGTGATTCACGGCTTGCGGCAGTTTATGCGCCTGCTGAAAATCAGCGCAATCCTCGCCCGCTACCGGCTCGACGAATTACTCGAGGCCACGCACCTGTACCGCCCCATGCGCCTGTTGCGCGTGATGTTACCCTGGGGTCGGCGCAACGTGGCCGATGCGCCGCGCGGCGAAAGGTTGCGCCTGGCCCTGAATGAAATGGGCCCGATTTACGTAAAATTCGGCCAGATCATGTCTACCCGTCGTGACCTGATCCCGGTGGACATTGCCGATGAACTGGCGCTGCTGCAGGATCAAGTTCCCCCGTTTCCCGGCGAAGAGGCACAGGCCATCATCGAAAAGGCTCTTGAAAAACCGGTGACGGAACTGTTCCAGTCCTTTGAACTGGAACCACTGGCCTCAGCATCCATCGCGCAGGTTCACGCAGCCACTCTGCACGACGGACGTGAAGTGGTTGTCAAGGTCGTCCGGCCGGGCATACGTAAACAACTAAGGCGCGACATCGACCTGCTCTACGCCATCGCGAATCTGGCCGAGAAGTACTCCGAAGCTGCGCAGCGCATCAAGCCGCCTGAATTCGTACGGGAGTTCGAGACCTTTGTTTTCGATGAACTCGACATGTACCGCGAAGCGTCCAATGCCTCCTTGCTGCGCAGCAATTTCGAGGGCTCAAAGGACCTCTACATCCCCGAAATCTACTGGCCCTATTGCCGTGAATCGGTATTGGTGATGGAGCGGGTTTCCGGTGTGCCGGTCAGCGACATCCAAGGCCTGCGCGATCACGGCGTCAACCTCGAACGCCTGGCCAGGATTGGCATCCGCATCTTTTACACCCAGGTTTTCCGCGACAACCTGTTCCACGCCGACATGCATCCGGGCAACATTCTGGTGGATGTCAGCGACCCGGAGAACGCCAGCTATATCGCGTTGGATTTCGGTATCGTTGCCAGCTTGGCGCCCCAGGACTTGTACTACATCGCCGAGAATTTCCTGGCGCTGTTCAATCGCGATTACTTCCGCGTAGCGCAGTTGCACATCGATGCCGGCTGGGTGCCGCACGATACAAGGGTGGTTGAACTCGAAGCTGCCATCCGCACGGTGGGAGAACCCAACTTCACCCGTCCTCTGAATGAACTTTCATTTGGCGAACTGATGCTGAAGCTGTTCCAGGTAGCCAACCGATTCAATCTGAAAATTCAGCCGCAACTCATCATGCTGCAGAAAACCCTGCTGAACATCGAAGGTCTCGGACGGGAGCTCTCCCCTACTTTCGACGCCATGGCCGTGGCAAAACCGGAGTTGGAAAGAATCCTCAGGGAAAAACACGGCCTGGATCAAACCGCCAAAGACTTGCGCAAGCGACTGCCGGGCTGGCTGAGCCAGGCCCCGGACATGCCCGGCCTGTTGCACGATTATTTAAAACAGGCCACCGAAGGCCAACTGACGAGGCGTATCGACTCGCAAGACCTGGCCCTGCTCAGAGCCGACAGTCAGGAAAACAGCCGCCGGACTTTGCGAGCCATCAGCGGCGGCGCGTTTTTAATGACCGGCGCCTTACTCACCGGGCTGGAAGCCGGCCCCTGGTTCCTGAACGGCCTCTCCATTCCAGGCCTTGCCTCCATGTTAATCGGCGCCTGGCTGCTGATCAGGGCACACAGACGCTAGTGAGGTGTAACGAATAAGGTGTGACTTTGTTCTTTGCAAAAACTCAACGTATGATGAATCCCTCTAAATCGAGAGCAACATAAAATATAGGAGCAACAAGCAAATGATTGGATACGTCACAATCGGTGTAAGCGACATGGAGAAAGCCAAGGCATTCTGGACTGAATTGCTGGAGCCACTTGGTGCACAGATGATTATGGATATGGGCAGAATAGCCTTGCTGGGCCCCGGTATGGATCAACCCATGCTTGCAATCTGCATCCCCTTTGATGAAGGCGATCCTCAGCCAGGTAATGGCAACATGGTTGCATTCCCTGCCGGATCACGTGAAAAGGTCGACGAGCTTTACGCAAAAGCCATTGCAATGGGCGCCACTGATGAAGGACCTGCAGGTGAGCGTATGCCTACTTTTTATGGTGGTTATTTTAGAGATCCTGATGGGAACAAAGCTGTTTTTTATCACATGGGATAAAACACCTGCGGATTATTGAATACTTGCAGATTCTGGATTTAAGCATCTTTAGCATAATTTTTCTAACTATAAACATCAAATATGATATATTAAACATATTAATCAGTGTTTAACCATCATTTATGATGTTTTATGAAATTTATTGAAGCTGTTTCGGATGACGCGGCACTAAAAGAACTGGGCCGTCGCATTGCCAGGTATCGCCTGAACAAAAACCTGACCCAGGGTGCATTGGCCAAAGAAGCGGGCGTATCACTTCCGACCGTGCAGAGGATTGAATACGGGCATTCAACTCAAGCTGTCAATCTATTTCGCATATTGCGAGTTCTTGGTTTGCTTGTAAACCTTGAAGCTCTGATCCCCGAGCAAGCGATAAGCCCGATACAGCAGGTCAGAATGCACGGAAAAAAGCGCCAGCGCGCTTCCTCCAAAACTGACAAATCGGAACCGGAAACGCCCTGGTCCTGGGGGGGGTGAAGAATGACCATCGCCACAGTGAAACTCTGGGGTAAAACCATCGGAGCTGTTAGCTGGAGCGAGAACGCCGAACTGGCCAATTTTCAGTATGCACCGGAATTCATTGGCAGCAACATTGAGCTTGCTCCAATCACAATGCCCTTATCCAGCCAAATTTACTCCTTTCCTGCCTTGCCTCGCGAGACCTTTCATGGTCTGCCGGGCCTCATTGCAGACTCGCTGCCTGACGATTTCGGCAACGCCCTTATTGACACATGGCTGGCAAAGGTTGGGCGTGATCCCGCTGGTTTCAATCCGGTAGATCGCCTTTGTTATATCGGCAACAGAGGTATGGGGGCGCTGGAATATGAACCATCCCAAGGCCCGTCGGGCACCGAGTCAAGGCACGTTGATATTCAGGCCTTGGTTGACCTCGCCAGCGAAATTTTGACCAAACGTACTGACCTGCAAGGCTCTTTCGCCTCCCCCGAAAGAGAAGATTCCTTACGAGACATTCTCCGCGTTGGCACTTCGGCCGGAGGAGCCAGAGCAAAAGCGATTATCGCCTGGAATCCCGCAACCGGTGAGGTTCGTTCTGGGCAGGCCAAAGGGGGGCAAGGATTCTCGTACTGGCTGCTAAAGTTTGACGGTGTTGCGGGCAATAAGGACCAGGAACTTGAAGACCCCCCAGGTTATGGTCTCATCGAGTACGCCTATTACAAGATGGCGCTGGCAGCTGGTATGGACATGAAGGAATGCCGCTTGCTCAAAGAAAATGGTCGCAGCCATTTTATGACTCGGCGCTTTGACCGCACCGACTCCGGCCGCAAAATTCATATGCAATCGCTGTGCGCTATGGAACATTTCGATTTTAAAAAGACGGGGGCTTATTCTTACGAGCAAGCGCTACATACGATACGAAAGCTCGATTTAGGCATGGACAGCATCGAGGAACAATTCCGGCGCATGGCCTTCAACATCAGCGGGCGCAACCAGGATGACCATGTGAAAAACATAGCCTTCTTGATGAATCGATCGGGCGCGTGGTCACTTTCTCCCGCCTTTGACGTGACCTACAGCTATAACCCCAGCGGTGCG